>JAEYQQ010000102.1 GCA_023409955.1 Bacillota bacterium
TCTCCATAGGTAAAGCCCGTCAAAGGAAGGTATCTGCTCTTTACACTGTCACAATTTTCATCGCTATGGTAATACTGTCCGCCGTCAGGATTGTAGTATACCGGCAGTTCAGCATCAGGAATGGGGATATTTCTGCCTACATCATCCCAAATAAAAACTCGGGAGTTTCGTTTAAGATTGTCCCAGAGCCAGCGCATGTTGATGCCATCTGCGTTTTTTTCCTGCTGCACCCTGATGCAGCCATGGCTGGCTTTTTGTCCAAGAGCGCGTTCAAAGGGGGCATAATTGCGCGTTGTGCCGTCTGCACCAATCAAGCAGGGAACTTCGTGGATCAGTATGCCGCCGTTGATGCGCAGGGCCATGTCGCACCACATGTTACCAGACCAGAAACCGCCTGTCCAGCTGACGATCATGAACTCTCCTGCCGGTGTTTCGTTGTAGGGCTGCTTGCTGTTGGGAAGTCCGGTGGAGATAAGCAGCTCTGTGATGATTTTTCCATCCTGAAACACATACATCCGCTGGGTCAATTTATCCATCAGCAGGCCATAATTTTGATTGGGCTGCTTAGTTTCAAGCTTGTTTGTCTCGATATAGCCGGTAAAAAATCCAGCCCAGTTTTTTACCTTGCTGTTATAGATGGAACTGGAGTATGCCTCCACCAAGGTCCATCCATTGTCCAGCGTCTTTAACACGTGCAGGCCTTGGGAAGTGGCAGTTACCTCACCTATGGCTTGGGAATCCTTGTTAGGCTCCTTGTACACCTTGACCACATTGCGCTGCTCGCCCTTTACAACAGTCATGGGCTGCATCATGGCTTCCCAAATGGCGGCTTCATCCATAACGCCCATGGGAAGTTTAAAAAAGCAACTTTCGTGTTCGCAGGTCTGGCTGCTGAGATCAGAGGGGGATTTGTTCTCAATCTTATTATCGATGGTAGCTTCTATAGGATTGGGTATTGTATCAACCGCTGTCTCCTCTGGAATTGGTAAAGACAGCGCTTCCTTGATATCGATGGTATACAGATCAACCTTGGAAGTATAACCTGTTTCATCCGTTAGGGAAAGGCCAATGGTATAGCTGCCGGGAGCAAGCGCCTCGCCGCCTGCCATGCCATCCCAGCTGATTTCGCTCTTGCCGGCCGGCAGGGCTGATTCATACAATATAGCTTCGCCTGATGGCTTTATCAGCTTCATGGTCAATGTGGATGCAACATTGATGTTAAGATCAATATGCCATTGCTGCCCGATGATCAACTCCTTACTACTGGGTGTGGCAGAGAGGATTGCTGGGCTGACATCACCGACGGTGAAACCCGCTTTGGATATTTGAGTATCCTGGCTTACGATCAATGTATAGGCGCCTTCTTTCAGCGCCTCTCCGGATGCTGTACCATCCCAGCTTAAGTTGTTGCGTCCCGCTTTGGCGGGAAAGCCTTCTGCCAATACGGCAACTGTAGCGCCAGTGTCGCTTTTTACAATAATATCGGCTTTACCTGCATGGGTGGAAGAAAAGCTCAAGCGTATGTCAGTACCGGGCCGGATTTCGCTGGGTGGATCCACCCACGCCACAGAGCCTTCCCCTGCGGCAGAAAATAATGAGAATAACAGTAGCATACATGCCAGCCATCCGGCGGGCAGGCGGTAACGCTGCATGGGGTACCTCCTAAGACATAAAAACGTAACATACTAAATCATACAGAAAACAACGTTTGAATGCAATGATTTGCAGGAGATATATGCAGTATGATATTAATTGTTACAAAATGCCCTCATATTTTCATGATTTGCTTGGTCTATTCAATGTATGATACAATACTTTCATATCAAATGGGAGGAACATCATGGAAGTTCGTCTTGCTGATGTGACGTCTGCATTGATGCGCCTGCGTGCGCCTTTTTGCCCGGGAGAGTATGATTTGCATGCGCTGGCAGCTGCTGCCTTAAGTGATGCGGGCATTCCCTTTGAGCATGAGGCAGCACTAGCGCCCAGGTGCCGGATCGATTTTCTGTCGGGAGCAATTGGTATTGAAGTGAAGCGGGGGAAGCCTGAACGCAAGCGGCTAGTAGGCCAGCTTGCCAGGTACGCTGCTTGTACGAAAATTGAGGCGTTGGTCGTTCTTGTGGAAAGAACGGCAGATTTGCCGACTCATATATGCGGGAAGCCATGCATTTTATTGTCCGTGAACAGATTGTGGGGGATTGCGTTATGACCGAGCCCAAGGGGATGGTGGCACAGGATGAAGGAGAGTCGATACTGCCCGCTTACCTGCGCCCCAATGTGATAAGTGGTCATGTGTATGGTACGCTATCCTATAATAAACGGTCAAAGTGCTGGGTAATCAAAGGGGAGCCTTGCGTAACCGAGCTGGCCAAACGGCTGTTCCCGGGCAGTGCAGGCCATGGCCGGGGTGAAGCGCGGTTTACCGCTCACCGCCGTGTGGTGGGGGATTTGCATTGGCTGATGATGCGATATCCCCTGGAAATAAAGGCGCAGGATGAAAAGCGTTGGGCAGAAGCGTTAAGCGGTGCTAGGGCTTATGCCATTCGCAGGGAAGAGGCCAGGCTGCAGCCTGAGCTAGCCCAACCGCCTGAAGGCAGCTTTGAAGGGGAGTTGCGTCCCTTTCAGCAGCGTGGAATGGCATTTCTTTTACAAAATAACAGGGCGCTGTTAGCTGATGAGATGGGCCTTGGAAAAACAGTGCAGGCATTGGGCTGGCTGGCAAGCAAAAAGGCATATCCAGCGCTGGTCATACCGCCTGCCCACTTGATACGCAACTGGGAGTCAGAAGCCTTGCGATTTTTGCGCATTCAAGGGCAAAAGCCCAGGGTGCATGTCATAAAAGGACTAAAGCCCTATGCGCTGCCACCGGCAGACATATACCTGATGCATTATCTGCTTTTGCGAGGCTGGAAAAAAGAGTTGCCGGGGTTAAATTTTCAGGCGGTAATTTTTGATGAGATACAGGAGCTTCGGCATAGCGGCACAGAAAAGTATTCAGCGGCCAGCCTCTTATCGACTTCTCTTGACAATGTCATCGGCCTGAGTGGAACACCCATTTACAACAAGGGCGGCGAGATCTGGAACGTAGTGAATATTCTGGATTTTCATTTCCTGGGGGATTGGGAAAGCTTTTCTCGCGAATGGTGTTATGGCTACGGCAATGCCGTGGTGGTAAAGCCGGAACTGCTGGGGGAGCATTTGCGCCGGGAAGGGCTGATGCTGCGCCGCACGAAAAAGGAAGTGCTGCCGGAGTTGCCACCCAAGAGACGCCTGGTGCAGGAAATCGATGCTGACGACGCATTGTACCGCAAGCTGCTGCAGCCGACGCTGGAAAAGCTACTCCACTGGCGGCAGGATGAAAACCTGACGGCATCCCAAAGAGCAATCTTGGAAGAGCAGATCTCCCAGGAGGAGCGTCAGGCTACGGGGCTTGCCAAAGCGCCATATGTTTGCCAGTTCGTAAGGGCGCTGCTGGAATCGGGTGAAAAGGTGCTGCTCTTTGGGCATCATCATAAGGTGATGGATACGTACAAAAAGGAATTAAAGCCCTTTACACCGGTATTCATTACAGGCCGCGAAACAGGTGCTCAAAAAGAAGACGCAGTACACCGGTTCATGGAGGGCAAGACGGATATCTGCTGCATCTCTTTGCGGGCTGCCTCCGGACTGAATCTGCAAAGGGCCAGCTGTGTGGTGTTTGGGGAGCTGGATTGGTCCCCTGCTGTGCACAGCCAGGCGGAGGACAGGGCGCACCGCATCGGACAGGAGGATTCCCTCTTGTGCTACTACCTGGTAAGCCCCGGCGGCAGCGACATGGATATGCAGGAGGCCTTGGGCCTGAAAGTCAGCCAATTCGTGGGTTTGATGGGGGACAGGCCTGTTACGCCTGAGGAGGCTGCCCAGGGAGCAACAGCGGCTCGCCGCCATGTACAACGGCTGGCCCAGCAATATACAGCTAATGAAAAATCATGAAGGAATTGATGTGTGCGTATGGCGGTTTTCTTTCTCCTTATGATCTATCTGGCATTTATTAGTCTTGGTCTGCCTGATTCCATGCTGGGCGCTGCATGGCCTTCCATGCGTGCAGCGTGGGGCGCTCCCTTGGGGCAAGCGGGGAGCATCAGCCTGGTAATAGCGGCTGGCACAGTGGTATCCAGCTTTATAAGCGGTAGGGTGATACGTAAGTTTGGCACGGGAAAGGTAACCGTTGTCAGCGTTTTTATGACGGCTTGCGCACTCTTTGGTATATCCCTGGCCCCTGGGGCATGGTGGCTGTATATCATGGCTGTGCCCCTGGGCCTTGGTGCGGGAGCGGTGGATTCAGGCCTTAATGCCTATGTGGCCAAGAATTATAAAGCACGGCACATGAGTTGGCTGCATTGCTTCTGGGGCGTTGGTGCGACATTGGGTCCTGTGATCATGGGTGCTTTTGTCAGTCGCGATGGTTACTGGCAAGGCGGATACCGTACGGTATCTGCCATTCAGCTTACGCTGGCACTGGTGCTTTTACTATCGCTGCCCTTGTGGAATCGGGACGAGGCAGCGCAGTGTACGCAAAATAGCAGTACTAAGCCCCAAAACCTTTATAGGCTTCCCGGCGTCTGGTGGACCCTTGTTACATTCTTTTTATATTGCAGCCTGGAGATTGCTGCAGGGCTCTGGTGCGCAAGCTTTTTGGTGGGTACCAAAGCACTGTCTGCAGCACAGGGAGCTTGGTGGGCCAGCCTTTATTATGCCGGCATCACCGCCGGCCGTTTCTTAAGTGGCTTTCTTACCATGAAATTCCCCAGCAAACAGATGATACGCCTGGGTATGATCCTGATCCTTGCGGGTGCGGGTATCCTGCTTCTGCCGGGAGAGGCGGCGGCAAGCGGTATGGCACTGATGGGGCTGGGCTGTGCGCCAATTTTCCCTGCGATGCTGCATGAAACGCCAGCCCGATTTGGCACGGAAAACGCACAAGATCTGATGGGGATCCAAATGGCGTCCGCTTACATTGGCAGCACCCTGATGCCAGCGGTGATGGGACAGGCGGCCAATGCTGTCGGCATCGGTATCTATCCATGGTATCTTCTTGGCTGCGGTGTGTTGATGATGCTGTGTACTGAAAGACTGAATGCTATTTTGAAGAAGAATGGGCTTTCCTAATTGGAGCAATACAGAATTATGTAAAAAAGAGCAGTGCGCCGGTAATACGCGATGTTGTATTGCCGGCGCATGACTATTTCATTACCCATGAAACGGGATTGGTATGATGATCCGAATCCTATGCATTTTAATAAGGCTTGGAAAGGCAGCTGATGTATTAGCGGGGCAGGGTGATGCAAACACAGGGCAAAAAGTCAGATGGCGCTAAGCAAGGGTTTGCACGAAGGAGCGATGCGATGGAGACATTGAACTTGGCTGCTACAGTTTCCAAGGTATCGTTTTCTTTCAAAATGTAAGTTGCAGGCAGGGGGCAGGGTTGATTGATGTCCGGTACGCAGATTACCTGTCCTGGAACCAGATTATCCAGGTCCACATTAGGGTTGGATATCTCCAGCGTGTGGAAGTTTAACCCCGAGTTGATTTGGAAGTCGCTGACTGTTTGGCCCGGCTGCACGGTACGGCGCTGCTCCAGGGGGCATGCAAAGGTAGGCGGTTCCTCAATGGGGGCAGTCTCGCCGGTTGTTCCGCCGACGATTCCGGTTTCGCCTGTGGTTCCAGTTTCACCTGTGGTTCCAGTTTCTCCTGTCATCCCGGTTTCTCCAGTTACGCCTGTTTCGCCTTCAACACCCTTTCCTTCTGATTGAACTTGGGGAACAGTGGTGCCGGTCTCGGTGCTGGGGATGCATAGGACATCGCCAACCATTAGCCTGGCGGGATTGATGGTTGGATTGGCCGCGATCAGATCACGAAGGGGTACGCCCAGGCGTTTGCTGATCAGGTAATAACTGTCGCCCCGTTTTACGGTGTATTCATAGGCGCAAACCTGGGTGCCTGCAGATGTAGTGCCATTGCTTAAATTCATATGGTTGCTCCTTTCCAGAATTCTGCTTCATCTTATGCATGGTGGTGGAAAGGGTGAAAGAAATATGCTATGGATACTACAGCATGCTATGCGGATAAGAAACATCAAAGCCGCCTTTATTACAAGGCGGCTTTGAAATCAATTTGGGTTAATCTCCGCCAGCTGCGTAGTAGGCGGTTCGTAAGGCCTTCCATGTATCAAGGTCCATTTTTCCGGTTCTTTTCAGCCCTTGATCCTTTTGAAAGTTGGTAATGGATTCCTTGAGCTTTGATGTAAATACATCCGGCTTGGTATCCTGCATTTTATAATAGCCAAGCGTAACCATCACTTTTTTCAATGCGATTACATCCAGGCCCTTGCTGCCGCTGGCAAGTACTCTTTGGGTGCGTTTAACAGGCGTGCCGTAGGCGTATATGTTCAAATCCTTTAGCTTAAACTCGCCTCGCTGAACCCGGTCTGGCGTGTTTCCTTCCATTACATGAACCCATATGGTGCCGTCTGAATCGCGGCTTACCCCAGAGATGATGGTGGTATGTCCTGTGATGTGGTTGATTGTGGTTGGCCAGATCATCCACATCATATCGCCCACTTGAGGGATGTAATCCCAGCGGTTCATCATTTCGGGATTTTCAATCAGAAGCCATTGCTGGTTTCCATTTTGCGCATTAACATATCGACCTGTATAGGTCATGGCCTGCACGCCGCGATCTGACAGTGTTACCACTGGATACACAACATCCACCACCGGCACACCGTACTGCTCTTGGGCTTGGGATGCGCACCAGGATATGAATTCTGCACACCAGGCCTCATTTTTACCATTGATATACTGGCTGTATTTGTTGATGTTTTTGCCAGTCTCTATATAGCCTAGCTCCTGCTGCGCCAAATGAACCATTAGCAGTTCAGGAGGTGCCTGATTGGTGATGCCCGAAAAATCCGGAGGTGTCCACGTTTCTTTGTCAGGTAGGTTATCCAAAGTGAGGTATGGAATATCAAGCCAATCCTTGCGGCTTTCGATTTCAGCGGCTTGATCATACTCGAACAAATAGCTACCTTTCGGTTCGGCAGTAGGCATAGGGGTGGATGCAAGTTTATAGCTCAAAGCCTCTGTTGGGAAGGGCGTAGGTTCTTGGTTTCCGGCAGGGGCTGTTTGCTTGGCAGCCTGTTCCTGAGCAGCGGGGGTAACAGTAGGAGCAGGGGACGATACCGCCTCCGCCATAGCTTCGGTTACGATAGATGTGGCTGATGGAGCTGTGGTTGGCATGGGAACTGTTACGTCGTTATGCGATAAATCAGATGGTGTTCTTTGAATTATTCCGGATCCTGGCTTGCTTAGAATAAAAAACTTTTTCAGTACCAGCTTGCTCAAATTTTCAATCTTAACTTTCACAAGGCCAGGTTCAATCACTTCCAGCACTCGCTTGGGGTCAGCTTCTTTTGAATATGAGCTTTTGTTTTGAGGATCAAAGAAGTAAACATGTGCATCGTCGATGCCTACGGCAGTTACAAAATGTCCATTTCCGGTGGAAAAGGGCTGAGCTGTGGTGTTTGCAAGACAGGCGACCACAGCGCCATCGCGCAAGGCATCAAGCCAGCTGTCGTCGGTATTTCCTTCTATGACTCGGCAATCAAGGCCCAGCATATTGCTTAGCAGCACTGTAAAATCGCCGTTTGTGCCGCCTGAGCCGCCAACGGTTGCACTTGACCTTCGCCATACCTGGTTTACGTCGTTGTTGCCGGTAGCATAGCTGCCCAGTATAACAGGCAGATACGTGGCGTAATCTTCAGGGGTGGTCACACGCAAAAGACCATGGTCAGCGGTGCAGCTATAGCCGTTGACAGTATGTGTGCACAGACTGAAGCCTCTTGCATCCTTTGTATGATTTCCGATAACAACCAATTCCTCAGGGGTTGAAAATGCTGCAAGAGCCATGGCTACAGCGGTTGGTACGCAGCCGCCGTCTCCAAAGATGCGGCGGGTAGCACTGCCTTGGTTTTCGTACCGCAGCTTGTTCCAGACGGGATTGCGCTGTGCATAATACTGCATTAGTCCACGGCCTGGAACATCAATCAGACGGTTGTTATTTTCTCTAGCTTCCAGTTCCTGTCGTATGACCAGGTCCTTTTGTGCATCATCTGCAATTGCGGCACTGCCCATAAGGATGAAGGCCATAAGTACAAGTGACAAGACTCTTGCATACATTTTGTGCATCATATGTAATCCTTTCCATATAACGGTACACTATTACAACATATCAAAGTATATCAAATGACCAGCCTATGGGCAAGAGAAGTATGAAATATGTTGCACAACTTTGTGTAAAAAATATGCAGAATGATGATGCAGAACACTGGCTAATAATGGAACAAAGAGTTGAAAATCCCATATATGTGTGCTATTGTATGGGATATGTACCCTGGAAGGATGAGAATATGCATACCCAAAAAAGCATATGGTGCTTGCTTATGATGCTATTATGCCTGCTTAGCTTAACCGCATTGGCGCAGCAGGCTCAAGACATAACTGCTGAATGTATCATCAATGCCTCCGCTAACCCCAAAGGAATCAGAAAATTGCTGGACAGAAACGCTGGAACCGCATGGAGCTCGCCTAAGGCTCAAACAGTGGAAATTGACCTATCTTTACGTGATGAAACACCAGCCGGCGGTCTGTATATCATCTGGGGTGAGATGCCTGATGTTTGGACGCTTGAAGCAGCGGGGGAGGAATGGGAAACGCTCCACAGTGATGGACGTGATGGGTTTGCCCATGTATATATGCCCCTTCAAGGGCAGAATCGTTTGCGGCTTAGGATGGAGAGTAATAGCAAAAAGACAATCAGTATCCAAGAAATGTATGTTTTTTCCCAAGGTGAAACACCCCCATGGGTGCAAAAATGGGAACCTACTGTGGAAAAAGCTGATTTGTTGGTACTGTCGGCACATCCGGATGATGAGCACCTGTTTATGGGCGGCACTTTACCCTTGTACGCCGGACAGAAGCAAATGCAGGTGCTGGTCGCATACATGACCTGTGCCAGTGTAAACCGACGCAGCGAGCTGCTCAACGGCTTGTG
>JAEYQQ010000127.1 GCA_023409955.1 Bacillota bacterium
TTGTCCGCAATGGGAAGGCAAAGCAAGTTCACCCGGGAAGAGAAGATCGCAGCAGTGAAACTGGTAACAGAAGGCGGACGAACGACGCTGAGCGTAGCCAACGAGTACGGGATTCATGAGAATACCGTGTTCAAGTGGCGGCAGCAGTACGCGATTAATCCGTCGGACGCGTTCAATAAGGCACCAAAGAGCGCAGAGGACGCAGACGCAGATACAGAGCGGCTCAAGCGTCGTGTACAGGAACTGGAGAACGAGGTAGAATTCTTAAAAAAAGTATCCGCGTATTTTGCAAAGAACCCGCAGTGAAGTACGCGCTGATCCAGAAACATGCGGGGAAGATGAACATAACCAAAGCATGCAGGCTGCTTGGCGCGCGTCGTCAGGGATATTACGAGTGGTACAAGCGTCAGGAAGACCCGCGTGCATTGGCCGACCGGCTGCTGACGGTGAAGATTAAGAATATCTTTTACGAAAGCCGGCGGGTCTACGGAGCGAGAAAAATCCGGGCACTATTATGCAGGGATGGCGTATATACAAGCCGGAAGCGTATACGCAGGCTCATGCTCTGCGCGGGACTTGTGCCCGTCACCTACAGGCGGCATGTGAATACCACCGATTCCAGAACCTCGCAGTTAATCTTCCCCAATCTTCTTTGTCAAAACTTTCGTACCGATGTAGTCAACCGGGTCTGGGTATCCGATATGACTTACATTCCAACAGATGAGGGATGGCTGTATCTTTGCAGCGTTCTGGATCTATACTCCCGGCGTGTGGTCGGCTGGGCCGTGGGAAAAACCATTGATCAAAACCTGGCCATCTCTGCCCTGACAAATGCCCTCCAGAATCGAAACCCCAAGAAAGGGCTCATTTTTCATACGGACAGGGGCTGTCAGTATGCTTCCAGCGGCTTTCGGAACGCTGTAGCCTGCATGGGCGGTATTCAAAGCATGAGCCGCAGCGGGAACCCTTATGATAACGCCTGTGCGGAAAGCTTTTTCAAATCTTTGAAGGTGGAATGCCTGAATACCCTGCATTTTGCATCAAGAACCCAGGCTGTCTACGCCATCCAAGAATACCTACTCCATTACAACAGGGTCCGCATTCATGCCTCTTTAGGCTATTTATCCCCGGTCGATTTTGAGGATGGGCTCAATCTTTCTCACAGAGCTTCGTAACTATCCACGCTTTCTATCTGTCCGTTATTTCGTAGCCAGTTCATTAAGGGGGGAAATCGAAATCCCCCCTTGTCCCTCCTGCTGACATGTCAGTCGGACTCGACATTTCCTCAACATGCTATTAAAAGGCATCAAAGCCCTGGTCGTTCCAAGCAGGGGCGAAATCCCTCTTCGATCATTTTGCATTTTGACTTTTATAAATAATCATACATTTTTCCTGGATCAGTATCCCATCCTATATCCCCTCCATCTTCTGGTTGACACACTTTCCATCCTTATAGTAAAATAGCTAGTTGGTATACAAACCATTTTGCTTTTTCTTACAGAAGCATCGAGGGGACTTATGCCCCTTCGTTTTCGATGTTACTTGTTCAAATGTGTGCATTTGAGCGAAACTACAGGAGGTACATGATGCCCACCCCCGGCACCGAAGCATTTCAGGCGGCACTTCATGAGCAAGTGAACAAGAGCCGAACCTTTGCCATCATCAGCCATCCCGACGCTGGTAAAACCACGCTGACGGAAAAGCTGCTGCTCTATGGCGGCGCCATCCGCCAGGCCGGCAGCGTGAAGGCTCGCAAGGCCGAGCGTCACGCCACATCTGACTGGATGGAGATAGAAAAGCAGCGCGGCATTTCTGTTACCTCCAGCGCCATGCAGTTTGAGTTTGACGGCTTCCGCATCAACATACTGGATACGCCTGGCCATCAGGATTTCAGTGAAGACACCTATCGGGTGCTGGTGGCAGCCGACGCAGCAGTTATGCTCATCGACGCTGCCAAGGGCGTGGAAGAGCAGACCCTGAAACTCTTCAAGGTCTGCCGCCTGCGCAATATTCCCATTTTCACCTTTGTCAACAAGATGGACCGGGCCGCCAAAGACCCCTTTGCCCTGATGGAAGAGCTGGAACAGGTGCTGGGCATTCGCTCCTGTCCCATTAACTGGCCCATCGGCGTGGATGGTGATTTCCAGGGCGTGTACCACCGGGACAGCGAAATCATTGAGCTGTATACCGGCGGCGACCACGGTAAGCGCAAGGTGGAGAAAACAGAAATTACTCTTACCGATCCCGCATTGCCCAGCATTCTCCAGGGCCACTACATCAACCGCCTCAAGGATGAAATC
This sequence comes from Bacillota bacterium, assembly GCA_023409955.1. Classification (GTDB taxonomy): domain Bacteria; phylum Bacillota; class Clostridia; order Christensenellales; family Aristaeellaceae; genus JAEWAH01. The sequence continues at coordinate 2,301 of JAEYQQ010000127.1, forward strand.
GAGCTGTTGGATGTAGCGGGGGATACCTTTGACCTTGAAGCAGTTCGCCAAGGTCAATTAACGCCGCTGTTTTTTGGCTCGGCTGTTACCAACTTTGGCGTGGAGCCCTTCCTAAAGCGGTTCTTGCAGTTCACGCCGCCGCCGCTGCCCAGGAAAAGTGACAAAGGCGTTATTCAGCCTGAAGACCCGCAGTTCTCTGGCTTTATCTTTAAGATTCAGGCCAATATGAACCCGGCTCACCGGGACAGACTGGCGTTTTTGCGGGTGGTCAGTGGCTCCTTTGAAAAGGGGATGACCGTTTGGCATAGCGGCACCGATAAGGAAATCCAACTAAAGCAGCCCCAGCAGTTCATGGCTGACGAGCGAGAAGCGGTGGAGGAGGCATGGGCAGACGACATTATCGGCCTGTTCGACCCAGGATTATTCGGCCTGGGAGATACCCTTTCTATCGGCCGCAAAATGCATTATGAGGATATACCGGTTTTTGCGCCGGAGCATTTTGCAAGGGTTCGGCCCATGGACAGCATGAAGCGCAAGCAGTTTGTCAAGGGCATTACCCAATTGAGCCAGGAAGGCGCCATCCAAACCTTTATCCGTACCGAAATGGGACGGGAAGAGTTTATGGTGGGTGTGGTAGGTGTCCTGCAGTTTGATGTGCTGGCTTACCGTTTAAAGGGCGAGTACGGCGCAGAGATATTAATGGATCACATGCCTTACCGGTTTGTGCGCTGGGTTACCAGCACGCCCAAGCCCATAAGCGACTTGAAGCTTACCTCCACCAGCGCCAGGGCCAAGGACAGCCAAGAGCGGGATGTGCTGCTGTTTGAAAACGAGTGGAGCGTCCGCCTGTCCATGGAGAACAATCCCGGCTTGGTGTTGGCTGAAACCGCATCACGGCATGCCTAAGGCATCGCCTGTGCAGGTTCGCCTTATCTATTGGTGTTCTCAATTTGATTGATGCAGCAGCGTTATGGCATCCCTGAAAAGGGATGCTAGCGCCGCAGGCGGCTGATACGGTGTGCAAAGAATTGCCGCCTCATCCGGCTCTTTGTGCATCCTTCCCCTTTGGTGGAAGGCTTTTGGGCAGGAGTATGAAAAAGGCTCGCCGATTACTATACCGACCTTTAGGAAGGAAGAATATATGACCCGGGAAAATATTCGTAATATCGCCATTATTGCCCACGTTGACCACGGCAAGACTACCCTGGTGGACCAAATGCTCAAGCAAGGCGGCGTATACCGCGAGAACCAGCAGGTTGTAGATCGCGTAATGGACTCCAATGATCTGGAGCGGGAACGCGGCATTACCATCCTCAGCAAGAACACCGCCGTGCATTATGGCGATACCCGTATCAACATTGTAGATACCCCCGGCCACGCTGACTTTGGCGGCGAGGTGGAACGGGTACTGAAAATGGTAGACGGTGTACTGCTTTTAATTGACAGCTTTGAAGGCCCCATGCCCCAAACCCGCTTTGTTTTGCGCAAGGCATTTGAGCTCAAGCTCAAGGTCCTCATCGTCATCAACAAGGTGGACAGGCCAGACGCCCGCTGCGAAGAAGTGGTGGGGGAAATCCTGGACCTTTTGATCGACCTCAATGCCGACGAGAGCACCCTGGAGCACCCCATCCTCTACGTTTCTGCCCGCAAAGGCACCGCTACACTGGATTTGGCGGAACCAGGTGTGGATTTAAAGCCCTTGTTTGATTCTGTTTTGAAGTACATTCCGGCTCCGGAAGGAGATTTGGAAGGCCCTGCCCAAGTGCTGATTTCCACCATCGACTACAATGAGTATGTAGGCCGTATCGGCGTAGGCCGTATTGCTAGGGGTACCCTGCGCGATGGTATGACCGTTGTCCACACCAATATGGAAACCGGCTTTGTCAGCCAGCCCTGGCGCTTAAGCGGCCTGTTCTGGTACGATGGTTTAAAGCGCGTACCGGCCACCGAGGTTTCCATGGGTGATATCGTAGCCTTAACCGGTATGGAGGACCTGTCCATCGGCGATACGGTGTGCGATCCCAGCCAGGTGGAAGCAATGCCCTTTGTGCGCATTAGTGAGCCCACGGTAAAAATGAGCTTTTGTGTAAATGACAGCCCCTTTGCAGGCCGGGAGGGCCAATATGTAACCAGCCGCCACTTGAGGGCCCGTTTGTTTAAGGAGCTGCAAACCGACGTTTCTTTGCGTGTTACCGAAACTGACAGCCCTGACACCTTTGAGGTGTGCGGCCGTGGTGAACTGCACCTATCCATCCTCATTGAAACCATGCGCCGCCAGGGTTATGAGTTCCAGGTATCCAAGCCCGAGGTGCTGTACAAGGAAATCGACGGTGAAATGTGCGAGCCCATTGAGCGGATGGTGGCCGATGTGCCCCAGGCTTATGCCGGCGCGGTGATTGAAAAAATCGGCCGCCGCAGGGGTGTGCTGGCAAACATGGCCGGTGGTGATCGGGTGAAGCTGGAATTCCTGGTTCCTTCCCGCGGGCTGTTCGGCTACCGTTCCGAGTTCCTTACCGATACCCGGGGTGAGGGAATCATGTCCGCCGTGTTCAACGGTTATGAACCGGTGAAAGGCGATATTCCTCATCGTAGCGCTGGTGCATTGGTCTGCTTTGAAACCGGTGAATCCAC
>JAEYQQ010000146.1 GCA_023409955.1 Bacillota bacterium
CAGCTGCATACCTTCCATTTCCCCTTGGACAGCGGGCTGACAGAGGCGGCTTATATGAATATCAGCTTTGAATCAAAATAAATTACTCTACCCCCAGCAGAGCAAAGGAAGCCGATACGGCCTCATACGGCACATCGCCGATGTAGGCCGTTACTTTTACTGTGTATTCGCCAGGTGCTGCCAGGCTACCGTCTGCCAGCTTGCCTCCCCAGTAGAAAAATGATCCGGTGGGCGTTAAATGCTGGGGCCGGGTGGGCTGATAGCTGGAAAGGCGGCGAACGGTTTTTCCGTTTGCATCAATGATGGACACTGATAAAAGGCATGGGTACTTGTGGTTGATAAGAATGGACAGCTCCCGGCTGTTTTTCAAATCCAACGCCGCATCCGTCTTTACGGAAAGCTCCGGATCGCCGCTGGCAGGGGGCACACACAATACGCGGCTGGCATGTACGGTGGTTTTGTTTTCCTCCAGCGTCACCAGCTGAATCATGGCATAGCCGTATGTATCATTGCCCTGGGGCGCAAGCTCCAGGGTACGCTGTTTTCTGCCCGGTGATAAAAAGCCCTTTTGATCACCGAAATCTCCAACGATCTCCTTGTCGTCATACTTTAGCGGTGCTGCTGAAAACTGCCATTTACCATCCTTATAATAGACGATCTGATAGGCAACCTGCACTGGTTTTTCTACCGTAAATTCAAAGGATACCGTATTTTGCATGTTATCGAGCACTGTGTCGTAAAACGTGACACCGGTGATAATGCTCTCCTCCGGTGATGGGTTTTTATACAGCGAGTTCACATCATATGTAAACAATACGAAATCATCTTCCTGTGGATAACTTTGGGTCATGGAGGCGGAGTGATTTTCCAATAGGTACCGATAGCTTTCCGACAAGGTAATCTCGCCGTCCCGGTTAAGGTCTGCCCCGTATTCCCCATGATACCCAAGGGCATCCGATAAGGCAGATGCAAAATAAGATGCACCCTGCACGCCTTGGGTTTCTTTGCCGGCACTGGACCAGTACCAGCTTTCTTCACTGCCGCCTGCACTGGTGAGCACCTTATAATCAGGGCCCAGGAAAGCCGCTTCCCCTGCACCGCCGCTTAAACCCTTGCCAATAAAAGCACCGCTGTTGCATGCATCAATAATGAGTACCTTTGTCCCTTTGATGCCGGCAAAAGCATCCTGAAGCTGGCGGGCCGTCATAATTTCTTCGGATACACCGTTGGATAAGTACAGTCCCGCATCCAGATTTGGCTGAGCAGCATCATAGGTGCCGTGGGTGCTGATATAAAAGTAAGAAACATCATTTTCATCTGCATCGCCAAAGGCAGATTGAATTTCATGTTCAAGGCCTGCAACAGAATACAGATTGCCAGGCATAAACACCATTTTATCAAACGACATAGAACCGCCAGATAAGGTATCGGCCACCGTTTTTATGTTGTTGTTGGATGATGGCCAAGTATCCACCTGGGTAATAAAGAAATCGCAAGATACAAAAAGCCCTCGCCTTGTTACGGCCAAGGGGTCGGAAGACGCTTGTGCATCTTGTATGGGATCAATTGAAAGCACAGGATCTACTGTTGGGGTAAATGAAGTGATGGGCTGCGCATTCTCCTGTAATGCATGGTTGGTGCCCATAGGAAGGAGCAGGACAAGCACCATCAACAGACCAGCCAGCCATATTAGCCGCTTCTTCCCCATGGCACCATCCCTCCCTCCAGATATATTTATAACAAGGTACACTCATTCTACATCATATTAGATAAAATTGCATTGGAAATGTTCCCTTGTAACATTTAATTTACAAATTATTACTTTCCATTTGATAATTAAGGCTTTGTTTTGTGACTGTCATCTTAAGAAAAAAGTGAAAAAGATCGTTTTTCATCTTGCAACGTTCGGAAAATTGGTGTACAATACGCATATATTCCCGATTAATGTTCGGATTATTGCGACCAAGGCTGTTTATTTCCTTTTTATGGAGCTGCTTTGTTCGTGTTTTTCCCACTAGGAGGCAATGGCGCTTTGATGGAGGAACTCAAGCAGGCAATTGAAACTTGGGGCCGCGGGATTGGCAGCGAAATTGTGAAGGTGGACATGTTTTTGAACCACCGGATCGATGTGAGCCTTCTTGTGCGAATGGGACAAGCCTTCCACAAGGCATTTTGCACTGAGCAGGTGGATGTGATACTGACCATCGAGGCCAGCGGCATTGCGGCAGCCGTAGCAACCGCCCAGGCCTTTGGCAACATCCCCGTGGTATTTGCCAAAAAAAGCGAAACCACCAACACCAGCAAGGATGCTTATGTAAGCCGCGTATACTCCTTCACCCACTGTAAGGAAAACTTTATCAGGGTCAGCAGGGAGTATCTTCAGCCCGGCCAGCGGGTATTGATCATTGACGATTTTCTGGCCAACGGCGAAGCGGTAGAAGGCCTTCGGGATATCATCCGGCAGGCCGGCAGCACACTGGTAGGTGTTGGCATCTGCATTGAAAAGGGATTCCAGCCTGGTGGCAAGCGCCTTCGGGAGCAGGGAATCAAAGTAGCGTCTTTAGCAATTGTCGATGCGATTCAGGACGGTAAAATTCTGGTTCGCAATGACGGTTGATAGGGAATATATCAGGATTAACTTCAGCAGGAAAATGGAGGAGAAACTCATGGCAAAGAAGATTCTTGCGGCTGTCTTATCCCTTTTGCTCGTGATGTCTATGGCAGCCCCCGCCCTGGCATTTGACCCCGTTGCCAAGGAATCCTTAAAGGTTGGCTTTATTTACATCGGCGATGTAGTGGATAAAGGCTACACCTACGCCCATCACCAGGGCACCCTGGCCATGAAGGAAGCTTTGGGCCTGACCGACGAGCAGATCATTGTCAAAACCAACGTATCTGAAGACAGTGCCTGCGAAACCGCCGTTCGCGAGCTGGTGGATGCCGGCTGCCAAATCATCTTTGGCAACAGCTTCGGTTATATGGACTTCTTTGAAGAACTGGCCATCGAATATCCCAACGTGATTTTCTCCCATGCCTCCGGCTATAAATCCAACGACACCAACTTCAATAACTATTTCGGCGCCATCTACCAGGCCCGCTACTTAACTGGTATCGCCGCCGGCCTTAAGACTAAGAGCAACAAAATCGGCTTTGTCGGCGCTTTCCCCTTTGCTGAGGTGATCGGCGGCGCCAACGCTTTCACCCTGGGCGTACAGAGCGTGAACCCCGATGCTGTTGTGTACATCAAGTACATGAACACATGGTATGACCCCACCCTGGAACGCCAGACTGCTGAATCCCTGCTGGATCTTGGCTGCGACGTCATCGCTCAGCATTGCGATACCGCTATGCCGCAGATCGCTGCCCAGGAACGCGGCGTGTGGGGCGTAGGCTATAACGCCGACATGAGCACAGACGCTCCCGACGCTGTTTTGACTGCTCCCATCTGGAACTGGGGCGCTGTTATCATCCACGAAGTGCAGCAGGTTGTGGACGGCACCTGGACCCCAGAGAACATCTTCATGGATATGGCTGATGGTTTGGTAGACATCTCCCCCCTGACCAAGAACGTTGCTGAGGGCACTGTCGAAGCCATCGAAGCCGCCCGCGCAAAGATCATGAGCCGTGAGTTTGACGTATTCCATGGCCCCATCTATGACAACGAAGGTACCCTGCGCGTGAAGGAAGGCGAACAGCTTGATCGTGCCTACATCGCCGGCTCCATCGACTGGCTTGTGAAGGGCATCGAAGTGAAGTAACGGATATACAATCAAATCAACATTAAACCCCTGGTTTGGCATATATAGCCGAACCGGGGGTTTTAGTATAATCAACCTAAAGGCTATCCCAATATCTCAGTTAAAAAGCTCCTGTACCATTTTACTGATTCTTCGGGCATTTCGGGTGGTGATGTTGTAAACACCATCGTGCACAAAGTCCTTGACTGCGTCTTCATCATCCGGCGTCCAAACAGAAATGTTGACCTTGCGATTCAACAGCTCCTGATATAACGGCGTCCTTGCAATGGAATGATGGGTGTTGATACAGCATGCACCGGTATCCGAAATGTACTTTTGCAGCTTGTCCGCCATACACATATAGCCCAGCGCATTAACTGCATCCGCAAGGCCCATTGTTTTTATTTGTGGAAACAACAGTTCAATATTCACAAACCACTGTACGTAGTGGAATATATCCGGTTCGGTTTTTGCAATTGCTTCACTGACTGTACCGGAAAAAACAAGCTGCCTTTCCACATCCATTTTTTGAGCCAGCGCCCATACATCCTGCTCCAAATCCGCCTGCTTAAAATCACAATTGATCCTTTTTTCGGGATGGCCTTTCAGTGCCGAAAAGGCCTGATCAAGCTGCGCATGGCCCGGACCCTCATCATGGGAAAGAATCAAAACGCCATGTTTATCCATACGAATATCCACTTCAATACAGTTCACATCCAGAGAAAGCGCATAGTCTACATACGCCATGGAATTGTCTTGTGTACCGTCGCAGCCGGAATGGGCAGTTAATAATGTTTTGGGCATAAAGCACCTCATAAAATAAGTCAAGCACAGTATATCAGATCACTTTTCACATGACCATTATCCTTTTACAGTCGTATCTTCTGTCATTAACCTGTTAGCATACCCTGTCATCACCAGCCAGTAATATGGTACTGTCAAAGCAATAATGAATGATGTAACAAGGCTATTACCCAACTGTACAACTCCTTGTTCAAAACTAATCACGTCAAACAACGCATCATCTATTTTAAGTAACATAATAAGCAGTGGCAAAACCATACAGCAAAAACCTGCTTCAATCCCGATTATTCTCCATACCTTTCCCTTGGTAATTTGAAAGGATGCCTTTATCAATGAGCCTAATTGTACATTTGGCGAATCTGCATACAGGTATGGAAGTACATATATTCTTTTTGAATACCATATAGAAGCCACGATCATCAACAAAAAAACCATCAAAGATACAACTGCCGTTATAAATGATTGTACAGTCACAAATCTCATATACAAAGCATTTGCAATTAAATGAAACTGCATAACAATCCCCATCACAAACGTACGTGCAAAGGATTTGGCATCTTTGAAATATACAAACGCCTCAGTAATGTTCGTTTTTTTACTTTGCCATACCAGTCGTGACACATGAAGATTTCCAAACAATAAAACAGAAGCCCTAATAAACAAAAAAATATTACCAACTATATCACCAAAGATTGTGTCGATCGCCAGATACTTGCCCGCTGCTGTATACAAGAACATAACTCCTTGAGATATAAAAGCGAGAGTCCAGAACAATCCTCTATTCTGCCAGAAAAGCTTCCATGCTTGCCTATACAAACCTGGTGCCACCTTTTGCGCTTGCCCTTTACTTCCCATTCAAACCCCTCCCGATTTACAGTATATACCACGAGCTTTCCAATGTCTACCATACACATATACACATGATACACATGTTCTGCTTCCGCACACATCCCCCCATGCGGAATAGGATAAAGCAGGATGCATAAGGGAGGAGAACCATATGCGCGTTTGCGTTGTTGGCGGGGACGACCGCTCGAGGCTATTAGTCGACCTGTTGAAAAAACAGGGCTATGAAACCGATACATGGGGCCAGGGAGGCGAGGATGTGCCAAAGGCGCTGACCAGAGCCCAGGCCGTTGTGCTCCCCTTCCCCAAAGCCAGCCGAGATGGGTTTATCCCTGCACCATATGGCAAAAGGCCTATCCAAACGGTGGAAGCGGCATCCCTCATCAGCTCAGGCATATGGGTGATGGCCGGGCAATTGGAGGATGACCTTGCCCATACTGCCCGGCAAAAGGAATGGCAACTGATCCAACCTGGCAGCGACCCGTATTTTGAAGAGCTTAATGCCATGCCCTCGGCGGAAGGTGCTATCTATGCCGCCATGCAAAAGGCCAATCATACCCTATGTGCAAGCAATTGCCTAATCATTGGTCCCGGCCGCATCGGCAAGGAACTGGCCAGGATGCTGCTTGGCATAGGCGCCAAGGTTTTCATGGCTGCCCGGCGGGAGGAAGCACTCAAAGCAGCCGCAGACATGGGCTGTATACCCGTACCCATGGATGCTCTGCCCATCGCCGCACGGGAGGTTGACATCTTGTTCAATACAGCGCCATCCCCGGTGGCAGGAGAAGCCGTAATGGCGGCTTTGCCACACCACGCCCTGGCCATTGACCTTGCCAGTGCTCCCTTTGGCATCGATCTTGCGGCAGCCCAGCGCCACGGTATCAACGCCTGGCGGGAAGGCGGTATCCCGGGCAAATATTCACCCTTAACAGCAGCAAAGCTGCTGCTGGATTACTTTGAAAGCCACATAAGGAGGGTTTGACGTGAGCAGTACCCGCGTAGGCTTTGCCTTAACGGGATCCTTTTGTACATTTGAAACAGTGTTTGAGCAAATGCAGGGACTTGTCAATTTGGGTTATGATGTGATCCCCATCCTCTCCTACAACGCTAGCCGGGAAGAAAACCGTTTCTTCTCCCCGGCTCAAATTCACCAAAAACTGGAAGAGATTACCGGCAAAAAGCCCTTAACCACCTTGCATGAGGTAGAGCCCATCGGTCCCAAAAAAATGACGGATGTATTCGTTATTGCTCCAGCCACCGGCAACACCCTGGGAAAGATGGCCAACTGCATTTATGACACACCGGTGCTCCTTGGCGCAAAATCCCACCTGCGAAACGGCCGGCCCGTTGTCATTGCCGTTTCCACCAACGACGGCCTTTCCATGAGCGCAGCCAACATCGGCCGGCTGCTATCCATGAGCAATTTGTTCTTTGTGCCATATGGGCAGGATGACCCCTACAACAAGCCAAGGTCCTTGGTAGCCCATTTCGACATGCTGCCCCAGACCATTGCTTCGGCCCTTGCAGGCGTGCAAATTCAGCCAATGCTGCTTATGGCATCACGGCAGTAATTTGATATACAATGATCTTGCCAAATTTCATTTGCAGGATATCTACAGATCAAGGATGCAAATTGATAAAGTGTAAGATCTGTATGCACTGCGCAAAAATTGCTGAACTGGCACTTGACGCGGCCAATAATCTTTGATATACTTTCCATGCACAAGAAGAAGCTGCCCGCTTCTCACCCTGCGAGCATATTGCATGGGTCATGGCATAAACACCAAGCATCGTTTGGGTTGTTTTTTGCGGCGGGTGGTTAACACCCGCCGTTTTTTGTGCTTATAACGCGGGATAATCCATGGATATTAACCAGGAGGTGTATAAACATCGACACAGAACTCATGATCAATGAGGAGATTCGCGACAGGGAAGTTCGCCTGATCGACCAGAACGGCGCGCAGCTGGGTGTAATGCTCACCCGCAGGGCGATGGAGCTGGCAGAGGAAGCACAATTGGATTTGGTAAAAATCGTTCCAAATGCGCAGCCCCCTGTATGCAAGCTAATCGACTACGATAAGCACCGCTTTGAGCAGGCCAAACGTGAGCGCGAGCTTCGCAAAAATCAAAAGATCGTCACCCTGAAGGAAGTGCAGCTGTCTGCCACCATCGAAGAAAACGATGTGCAGGTCAAAGCAAAGAACGCCGTCCGCTTCTTGCAGGATGGGGATAAGGTCAAAGTGTCGATCCGCTTCCGCGGCCGCCAGATTGCCCATTCCGAAATCGGTATGAAGGTCATGGCCGACTTTATCGAGCGAACCAAGGATTACTGTACTGTGGAACGCCGTCCCCTGTTGGAAGGCCGCCACATGATCATGATCCTTGCTCCCAAGGCGGAAAAGGAGAGCTTTGCTGAGCGCAGTGCAAAAGCCCGCGCCAACAGCCAGGCGCCTGCCGCCCCCCAGGCAAAAAATTAACCTTTGGAGAGGAGGATCACCATGCCCAAACAAAAGTCTCACCGCGGCGCAGCCAAGCGTTTCTCCATCACCAAGAACGGTATCGTGCGGCATAAACAGCAGAATGCAAACCATCAGGTGCATCTGAAGACCACCAAGCGCACCCGTCATCTGCGCGCAGCAGGCGTCGTAGACAACAAGGCGGAAGCCCGCACCATCAAAGTTTTGCTGCCGTACATTTAAGCCACACCGGCTGAAGGAGGAAACACCATGGCACGTATAAAAAGAGCTGTCAGCTCTCTGAAAAATCGCCGCAAAGTGATGAAGCTGGCCAAAGGTTATTTTGGCGCCAAATCCAAGCAATACCATGCCGCCAGTGAACAGGTGGCCCGCTCACTGCGTTATGCTTTTATTGGCCGTAAGCTGCGCAAGCGTGAGTTCCGCAGCCTGTGGATCACCCGTATTAATGCTGCTGCTCGCTTGAGCGGTATGAGCTACTCCACCTTTATCTCCGGCCTGAAGAAGAAGAACGTAGTTGTCAACCGCAAGATGCTGGCTGACATGGCTGTCAACGATGCACAGGGCTTCGCCCAGCTCGTGGAACTGGCCAAACAGGCTTGAGCAATATCATTCAAAAACCAGCCGTACCGATGAGGACAGGCTGGTTTTTTGTTACCGTAAAAGAGTGAAGCGTTGTTGCGCCGACTGCTGCCTTTAGTACCTCCCGAATCATTTCTTATTCCGGGATGTCCATATGCACTTCCTTTTCCAGCGTAACATTCTGTCCGTACAGCGTGAAGGTCAGCGCATCCCCTTCCAGCAGTTGGATGGTAACCCCCATGCCGTTGACCTCCACCCGCAAAAGCCTGCCGCGGTAATTGATGTTAAATGCATAGCCCTGCCAGCAATCCGGCAGGAACGGTGCAAATGAAAGGCCGTTTACAGTGCGCATGCCTGCAAACCCCTGGGCGATGGAAAGCCAGCTTCCGGCCATGCTGGTGACATGCAGGCCATCCTCCGTATCGTGGTTGATATTGTCCAAGTCCAACCTGGCGGTGCGGCTGTACATCTCCACCGCTTTATCCGGGTAGCCCACCTCGGCAGCCAGAATGCTGTGGACACAGGGGGATAGACTGCTTTCATGAACTGTGAGGGGCTCATAGAAATCAAAGTTTCTCTTCTTGGTGTCTTTGTCGTATAGGTGCCCCAGGAAATACAGCCCCTGCAGCACATCCGCCTGCTTGATATAGCAGGAGCGTAGAATCCGGTCCCAGGACCAATGCTGATGGATGGGCCTGTCACCGGCATCGATTTCAGCCGCCGGACGGATATCCTTATCCAGGAAGGTATCGTGCTGCACAAAGATGTTAAGGCCCTTGTCTTCCGGAAGGTACATGTTTGCAGCCACATCCCGCATGCAGGCCAGTTCATCTTCCGTAATACCGGCTTCCTTTACACGGCGTGGTCCTGCCATTTCAGCCGCTTCCAATAAATATTGAAGGCACCAAACTGCAATTCGATTGGTGTACCAGTTATTGCTGACGTTGTTTTCGTATTCATTGGGGCCGGTGACGCCATGTATCATGTATCTTTTTGCACGCTGGGAATAATGTACTCGGCTCAGCCAGAACTTTCCGATACCGGCAAGCACATCAAAGCCCTCGTTTTTCAGGTAATCCGTGTCTCCGGTATAGGTGACGTAGTTGAAAATGGCATGGGCGATGGCGCCGTTACGGTGAATCTCCTCAAAGGTGATCTCCCATTCGTTATGGCATTCCACCCCGGTAAATGTCACCATGGGATACAGCGCCCCCTGCAGTCCCTGTTGCTTTGCATTATGGTATGCACCAGGCAGCTGCCTGTACCGGTATAGCAGCAGTTGCCGGGCTACTTTCTCCCCAGCTATCGCCATATACACCGGCAGGCAGTAGGCTTCGGTATCCCAGTAAGTAGCGCCGCCATACTTCTCGCCGGTAAACCCCTTGGGGCCAATGTTCAGCCGCTCGTCTTCGCCGGAATAGGTCGAAAGCAAGTGGAACAGATTAAAACGGATTCCCTGCTGGGCTTCGTCATCTCCATCGATGCGCACATCTGCCATCTCCCAGCGGCGCTTCCAGCCTGCCGTATGCGCAGTAAAAGCAACAGCATACCCTTGTGCGGCGGCCATTTTTGCCATATCCAAAGCCAATGGCAGCAACTGCTCCTCCTGATGATCACGGCTGGTAACTACTATGGAGAATTTGTCCAGGGAGATCGCCTGGCCTGCGGTTGCCATTGTGCCATACACCGCCTCACAGCGGCCCTTATGGGTCTCACAACGCGCTAAGGTAAGCTGCGGCGCATTCACGGCCATGGCGGCTGCAACAGTAAATCTGGGGGTGCCAAAGGGGTTTAACTTGGTTCTGGTCAACAGGCCAAGGGATTTATCAGCCTCTTGCTCCTCAAGCATCTCCCAAAACATTTCATCATAGTTTGCATCCAAATTTCTTACATTGGCATCTAGATAGGGCTTTAGTGCAATATGGGCCGGAAATGACGGCGTCACCGTATAGCGGATGGCCAGCAACTCCTTTTTTGCAACAGAAACAAACCGCTGGCTTTCAATCCGCACAGTCCCCTTGGGCATCTCCACCAACGCTACACGGTGCAAAACCCCCTGTTTCATATCCACTTCTCGCAGAAACTTGACAACAGGGTAGCAATGCAAATCCAGAGGTTCCCCATCCACCGCCACATCAATGCCGATGAGGTTCACCGCATTGATAACCTTGCCAAAATATTGAGGGTAGCCGTTTTTCCACCAGCCCACCCGGGTTTTATCCGGAAACCATACGCCGCCCAGGTAGGTACCCCGGTGCGTATCGCCTGAATACCGCTCCTCAAAATTTCCCCTCAAGCC
>JAEYQQ010000033.1 GCA_023409955.1 Bacillota bacterium
GCCCTATAGTCGGCATCAAATACGATGGGGGTGTTTGTCTTCTTCGCCAGCAAAGCAGCCTTAAGCGCCGCCTCCCGGGAAGGACTTTGAGATAGGGCTGTACCGGAAATCAGCAGCATCTTTGCGCTTTTGATATAGGCCTCATCCACATCATCGGGGTGAAGCATCAAATCTGCAGCGCCTTCCCTGTACATGAGAATGCTGGATTCATCCCGGGAGAGGATCTCGGTAAAAGTCAGCCCCAAGGACTCCCCATTTTTACAACGGGTTACATGGCCTGTGTCGATGCCCTCTTTTTCAAAGAACTGCTGCACGAAATCGCCAAAGCGGTCATCAGATATTTTTCCAAGAAAGCCAACCTTGCGGCCTAAACGTGCCATGCCCACAGCGATATTGGCAGGGGAGCCGCCCAGGTACTTTTTAAAGGTAGTGGACTCGGCTAGGGTCATAAAGTAATCCACCGGGTTAAAGTCGATGGCGATACGGCCAAGGGGGATAATGTCCAGGGGCCGATCATGATCCCATTGAAAAAGGCTCATACGGTTCTCCTTTCAGGCAAGGCCAAAGATTTGCAAATGTTCCATTACGGCTTTGGCTGTAGCTTCAGCCATGCGCCGGCTTACATCAAAGATATTGCTCTGCTCTGCCTCGTGGGCGGCTTTTGCGGCGGCATGAAAAGAGGCGGTGGCAATGTTGATCTTGCGTATGCCAAATTGTATGGCTTGGCGGAAATCATCAGGCGTGATTCCTGTTCCGCCATGGAGAACCAAGGGTGTATTGGTGCGATTTGAGATCTCTTCCAGAATGTCAAAGCGCAGGTTTGGCGCGGCGGTGTATACGCCATGCGCATTGCCGATGCCTACCGCCAGTGCATCCACCTGGGTCTTTGTGATAAACTCCAGTGCATCTTTGGGATTAGCGTAGGCAATGGGCGCATCCTCGCCGCTTTCCGTACGGCCAATCCGGCCGATCTCTGCTTCTACATCCACATTCCGTGCATGGGCATAGGCTGCAATTTCTTGGGTATGGGCAATATTCTCATCAAGCGTCAGGTGGGAACCGTCATACATTACAGAGGTAAAGCCAAGGGCAATGGCTTCATATATGCATTCTTTGGTGATGCCGTGATCCAGGTGTACGGCAACATCAACCTTGACACTCTTCGCCGCAGCCACCATGGCGGGGCCGATAATGGCAAGGGGAGATGTTGCAAGGCGTGCTTGCGCGACTTGTAGGATGACTGGGGTGTTTGCCTGCTCTGCCGCATGGATCACTCCCAGGATCATTTCCATGTTGGCTACGCTGAAAGCCCCGACTGCCCGGTTTTGCTGTGCCGCTTGTTCAAGCAGCGGACGCATGTTCGTTAATGCCACTGATAATCCTCCATATTTATGCCAGAATCAATTGGGTTCCGGCTTTGATTAATGCACCGGTATAGCTTTCATCCGGCATGGCTTCGGTGATGACGCCATCAAACTGGTGTGGCTGCGCATAGGTCATAATCGCTGTTTCACCAAATTTGTGACTATCCAGCAGAAGATACGATTTGCTGCTGCGTTTCATAGCTGCAATCTTCAGCTCATATTCCAGTGGGGAAGCATTTGTAATCCCGTTTGTCAATGAAAAGCCAGTCGCAGCCATGAACGCTGTCTTAATGTTATAGGACTTAATAAGGCGAATTGCTTCATGGCCAGTAAAGGAGCTGGTCTTGCGCAATAGCTGGCCCGGTAGAATGATGACCGTCAGGTTGGGATAGGGCACAGCCGCCATAATTGCATGGAGGTTGTGGGTAATGATGGTGATGTTCTGTTTATCGCTAAGGCTTGGTATAACATGCAGCGTAGTTGTTCCGGAGTCGATGAAAATGGTATCACCATCCTCCACCAATCCGGCTGCTCGGCGGCCTATAAGCATCTTGGCTTCAGGGCGCTTTATGGTACGTACGTCAAATGGCGTAAGCTGCTCGGCTTTGCGGGCACATACTCCACCATATACCTTTTCAACAGATCCTTTTTTAATCAGCAGCGCTACATCGCGGCGGATAGTGTTCATGGAGGTGTCAAAATGCTTTTGCAGATCCTCCATGGATACATTGTCCTTTTGGATAATATACTGCTCCATCTGATCAAGACGGATATTTCTCACTGGAACAAACCACCTTTGATTATCATCTGTTTGTATTATAAGCTGGAAATTTGCGAAAGTAAATATACTTTTGGGTAAATTGTGAGTAAGTATTGGTTATGTTACAATCTATTTAATGAATTCATGATTGGAAGATTCTTAAAAAACAGATGTTGTAAGAAAACGGGAGGATTTAGGAATATTTCTGCCGAAAAACCACATCCAATAAATGTAGTTCGTTACAGGGTACAATCTTCTATCAATATGGCGAAATGAGGATGTGTATGCACTACTGCAATCCGATATTGAAAGGCGGTTTTTCTGATTCGGATGGGAAGACTAAAATTGTATCAGCCAGAGCAGTGCTTGCATTTTTAAACGCTCTTGATAAAAGCAAAGTCAATATGCATGGATTTTTGATGCTGCGCAATGGGGATATAGCCGCACAGGGATATTGGAAACCCTATGTAAAAGAAACGCCCCATCGTATGTTTTCTGTCAGCAAGAGCATGACGTCCCTTGCCATAGGCATCTTGGCAGGGGATGGGCTGCTGAAGCTGAATGACCCTATTGGGGCATACTTCCCTGAATATCTGCCGGACCCGGTGCCGGGACCCATATCCCGAATGACCATACGGCATATGTTGATGATGGCTACGGCACATCGCTCTTCTACCTATAAGCAGGTGCGGGATGACAATTGGACCAGGACCTTTTTTACCATGCCGCCAGACAATGAGCCGGGAGCAGTGTTTGCTTATGATACATCTGCCAGCCACACCCTGGCGGCCCTTGTGCAAAAGTGCACAGGGCAGACACTTCTCGCATTTCTTGAAGAACGCTTGTTTAAGCCGCTGGGCCTTAATGGTACCATGCGCTGGCTTACTGATCCGGTTGGCGTATGCCAGGGGGGATCTGGGCTTGTATGCACCCTTCATGATCTAGGCCAGGTGGCGGCTTGCTGCCTGCGGGGCGGCGACGGCTTTGTTCCAGAAGATTTTTTGAGAGCTGCCACAGCAAAGCAGATTGACACACCGCTGCAGCCGCATTTGGATGAGCAGTTTGGCTATGGCTACCAATTCTGGTGCACCAGGCGCAATGGTTATGCCATGTTTGGCATGGGAGGCCAGCTGGCGGTCTGTCTGCCGGATCATGATCTGGTGGTATGTACCATGGCCGATACTCAGCTGGATCACTCCGGCGTGCAGAAAATCCATGATGCAATCTTTGACCACGCACTTCCCTTGATGGATGATTTTTCAGCAGATGCAGACCTTCAGGCGGAACTAAACCATCGGCTGCAAAGCTTATGCATACCAGTTGTGGAAAATCATACGGCATTTGAATTTTGGACAAGCAGTATTTATTTACTTGAACCTAACCCAATGGGAATAGAACGTATACAAGTTGAAAAAGGCAAGTTTGCTTATGTAAAGGACGGCAGGGAGCAACTGCTTTTCTTTGGCGTAGGGGAAATGGCACAGGGAGTATTTCCGTCTACAGTTGAGCCCTGCATCGCATCGGCAGGCTGGTTGTCCCCAGGGGTGCTGCACCTTGTTTGTCACATGATCGGCGATGAGCCTGGTGTAATGGATATGCTTCTAGCATTTTGTGAAGATCGTGTTACGATGAAAGTACGAAGTCCACATCAGGTCTATTTGCAGTCGTACAATGGGAGTGCCTCAGGTATACGGATGTGCATCACTGGTGACGGTAAGCTGGATGGTAACGGCAGCCGCTGAGCAGGAATCGTGTTGTGATTCCAGGGTGCTATTAAGCATATGGAGGGTAAAATACCATGATCGTTGTGGCAAGGGATGGATCGGGGGATTACACCACCATACAGGCGGCGGTGGATGCTGCTATAACAGGTTTCCGAGCACCAGCGCTGATATTTGTGTGTCGGGGTGAGTACCACGAAAAGCTGCATATCAACAAGGATAACCTACGCATTATGGGTGAGGATACAGAAAGTACAGTTTTATGGAATAGTGATTATGCCAGGCAGACATACCTTGATGGCACAGAAAAAGGTACCTTTCTGTCCTATACCATGATCATCACCGGCAGTAATGTGGAAATGGAGCATA
>JAEYQQ010000188.1 GCA_023409955.1 Bacillota bacterium
CCATAACACTACCAGAAGGGCTGGAGTCCATAGGCGAGAGCACATTTTCATATTGCGAAAACCTCGAATCCATAATTATATCTGATGGAGTTGAGTCCGTTGATGAGCGCACGTTTATTGGTTGCAAATTACTTTCTTCCATAACGCTACCGGCAAGCCTAACTTCAATAGCTAAGGATGCTTTTGATATGGGTATTACGCTAACAGTGACGCGTGATTCTTACTCAGAGCAATGGGCGAAGGAAAATAGTTTTGCATATCAGTATCCAGATTCAGCCGATTGGCTAAAGAATTAGCTATTCTAATTAAGGATTACCTGCAACTGGGCTATGCTGTTATTATGTAAATCAAAGGGGACAAGAGGGATAAACTGTCTATTCGAAAAAATCAAAAATGGTCGTTATTGATATGATCTTAAACAGGTCAAAAATTGCCTTGTTTACACGTTAAATGGCCGATCAAAACTTATATCAAAAACATAATGTCACAAACATCCCTTTATGATACAATGCTGTCTAAAGAGAGGGGTGTTCTTGATGATCATTGGATATGCTAGGGTAAGTACAACGGAGCAGAATCTTGATAGGCAACTAGATAATCTAAAGGAACAAGGTTGCGAACGAATCTATCAAGAAAAGATCACTGGAACCAAAGCCAACAGGCCAGAGTACCAACGAATGCAAGATAGCCTCAGAGAGGGAGATACATTAGTTGTCGATTCATTCAGCCGTCTCAGCCGAAGCACAAAAGACTTGCTAGAGGTGGTGGAGGCATTAACGGCAAAAGGCGTGAACTTGAAAAGCTTAAAGGAATGCCTTGATACGACAACTGCAACTGGGAAATTAATGTTGACAATGCTATCAGCCCTTAGTCAATTCGAGCGTGATATTATCGCTGAAAGGACTAGAGATGGCCTTAAAGCAGCCAAAGCACGTGGAAGGCTTGGAGGAAGACCAAAAGCAAATGAAACGGCTGTAGCGAAGGCTATGAGGCTCTATGATGCAGATAAGCTTAGCATAAAGGAAATCAGTGAGGCTACAGGCATCAGTACGGCAACAATAAACAGAAGGATAGCCGAGAGAAAGATGGGGAGGGAATGACCCTCCCTGTTTGTTTGAGTATAACGTAAATCAACTAAGTGTTTTACGTTTGGATCGCAATGAATTTATATCTTATAACCTTGCCTAATGTCTTCACTATCAGGCAACATTAAAAGAGAAATTACTTGACAGGCTTAGCGAATATATGATCGAATACTACAATGATACTACATCAGTTTGTGCATAATGTAGAAAAATAGAATGTGAGGTTATATTTTTGCCAAAATGACGCTATATATATAGGAACAAAAAAGCGACGAGCGAAAAACCCGGCAGAAAAAGAGAACGGCACAGGCGGTTGGGGAGCTAGTGAATACCCCAACAGGAGATTGATGATCCTCCTAAATGTGGCTAGCATGTGCATCATCAGATAACGAATGAGAAAGCTCAATTTGCACATCTATTAAGTGCAGAGAGAGCTTTTTTATTGCAGAAAGGAGGTGAACTCGAAATGACATAGACAAAAATGCAAAAAGTGATCGCATTTTATTCTATGGGAGAAAGCCTTGGACTTATTGGCGGTTACGTAATCTATTCCCGTAACTTTTTGAAAAAAATGAGTAGAATCAAGGCTTTAAGGGGCACTTTCGTTAAAGAGAAAGCAGGAAATTTTAAATGTGAAAGGAGTGCATAAGAAATGCAAAATGTACGTGTTATTGACAGTATTATGGGATCTGGCAAGACAACATGGTTCATCAATTATGTTAAGGCAAACCTCGAACAAAGATTCATCTATGTTACGCCTTATTTGGAAGAACTGAACCGTATCCAAAAAGATTGTGCAGAGGCTTGCTTCTATCAGCCTACGGAAGAATTAGGTGCAAAGATGGCAAGTTTTCAGATGCTTCTATCAGAAGGAAAAAACATTGTTATGACCCATGAGTTGTTCAGTAGGTTATCTTTATCGACTACAGTAAAACAGAGGATTGAAGACTACGGATATTCCTTGATACTTGATGAAACGTAGAACATAATCACACCACATGAAGTATCAAAATCTGATATCAAAATGCTGTTTGAAACGAAAAAGATGAAAGCTGATGAACTGGGGAAAATTAGGTGGCTTGATGATGATTATAGCGGAAAGTTCAGCTACTTAAAAACACAAGCAAAGAACAAAACGCTACTATGGTATAATAACACCTTGCTTCTATGGGTGTTTCCTGCGGACATAATTACTTCATTCCGTGAAGTGTACATCATGACATTCATGTTTCAAGGAAGCCACTTAAAGCATTTCTTTGAATTGAATAGCATTGCATATGATTTGTACCACATTGCCAAAGACGAGTGTAAAATATGCTCTGGGATTCAGGATTTGCGGGAGGAAAAGAAAAAGATTGCAAGTATGCTTAATGTCTATCAAGGTTGTTTGAATGACATAGGAGATAAGGAAACCGCATTATCAAAAAGTTGGTATGAGGATAACTGTAAAAATGGTCTTGCAAAAGAGGTGTCAAACAATGCTTATAACTTTCTATACAATAAAGTAAAAGCAAGGGTTGATCATGCCTTATATACTACTTTCGCAGCTATGAAAAAAAGATATCCTGTACGGGATTACGCCGGTGCATTCATACCTTGTAATCTGCGGGCAACAAATCAGTTTAAGGATAGAACATGCCTATGCTATCTCATAAACGTATACGATAATCCGTATATTAAGCAATATTTTGCAGACTTTGGTATTACTGTTGATCAAGATGCTATTGCTCTAAATCAGCTTTTGCAATGGGTATGGAGAAGTGCAATAATGGATGGTAAACCAGTAAACTTATACATCCCATCCAGAAGAATGCGCTCATTGCTGATTAATTGGCTCGTAGCATAAAATTGTCTAGGAAAGGAGTATTATGGCATGAGAAAACGACGATGAGGACTACAATTCACAAACGGCAGGAAAGTTATGATCAATAATAAATGGAAAGGAATCTAGGAAAGCTAACACATTATCACAAGTCTTCACCTTATGGTGAAAAACTATGGAAACTACACAACAAGTTGACAATATCTGCATTCATCCTTATACTTTGAGGCGGTTGCTGGAAGAGTCAGCAAAGCAAGGTGCAGAGATTGCACTAAAACAAGTGAACCTTGAGAAGTGCATATCAACAGAAAAAATCATGAACACGCCATTTCAAGCCTCGACAGAAGAAGGAGAGGCAGTAGAAATGGCAAAGAGACAAAGACAACGTGTGGAGATCGGTAGAGATGAGACAGGGAAGGCAAGAATAAAATGGGTAGAAGGTGATACCAGACAAGCACTAATAGTTGAGGCAGCAAAGGTATTAATAAATGCTGGTTTGATCGAAAAGCCTGTTGGCGAGCAAAAGGATATACCTCTTTTCAAGAATTATGCTGAACAATGGCTAAAGACATACAAGGAGTCAGCATTAAGGTTTAATACTCTCTTGGGATATCGGTCATATCTTGCTAAGCATATTTATCCTGCCATAGGAGAGAAAAGTTTGATCGAGGTCAAAACAAGCACCATTCAAAGTCTCTTTAATCAAATGGCGGGAGATGGTAAAGCAAAAAGCACCATCGATCAAACAAGGATCATTCTTCATCAGATTTTCGATTTAGCGGTGGAGGATGGGTATATCGCAAAAAATCCTTTGGACTCCCTGCATCTAAAAAATCCTTCACACAAGGTTGATGATCGCCAAGCTTTAACTCCCGCAGAGCTGAAAACAATAGTTGATGGTATAACTAAACTTCCAAAACAAGAAGATAGGTATCTGTTAGCATTGTTCCTTTATGCGGGATTGAGGAGGGGAGAAGCACTAGCTATCCAATGGCAGGATATTGACATTGAGCAAGGATTGATACATGTTCGTCATGGTGTAACATTCCAGCACAATAAGGGTGTAGTTGGTATGACAAAAAGCAAAGCAGGGAATAGGGATATACCGCTTTTACCTCAATTGCTTGATGTACTAAGCCCGGAAGGAAAGACGGGGCTTGTATTGCACAGAGATGGCAAGCCATTGTCAGAACAAGCATATAGGCGTGTATGGGAACGAATTGGAAAGACAATTGACCTTTCAGGTATAACAGCCCATCGTCTACGGCATTCCTTTGCGACTATAGCAGCCAACTCGGGTGTGGAAATTAAGTCCTTGCAAGCTATGTTAGGCCATGCGGATATTAAAACGACAATGCAAATCTATGTTCATGCGCAGAAGCAGCAAATCAAGCTTGCAGGGAACAAAATGACCAATGCATTTGATAATCTAGCATGATCCGTGCCAAACCTGTGCCAAGCATTGGAGGCTTCAAACCGTTGAAATATAAGGCTTTGAGGGGTTTTCCATAGCAAGATTCGTGCCATGTGTGGGCCAAGTAAGATCAAAAAGCTAAAAACGCCTAGAAAAGCATAATTAATCATAACTAAAATCGGGCATAAGAAAACCCCTTATCCCTAGCATTTACAAGGGGTTCGGGGTTTGGTATGCCCGGCAGGATTCGAACCTGTGACCTTTGGAGTCGGAGTCCAACGCTCTATCCAACTGAGCTACGGGCACATATACGCCTTTAGACAAGGCTTATTGATTATAGCTGATGGATAAGCTTATGTCAATCCTGAAGGCGGATTATTTTCATAACCAGGTGTGTTTGGTTTGTTTCACGAGAGCTATGAAAATGATGTAGAAGTTCAAATCATTCTCATGGCAAAATGGAATAACGCTTGTTCGTGTCTTAATCGCCGTTGTACAAAAAGTCGCTCAACTTTTTACGGCAAGTGGGGAAGTCGACCTCGCGGGTTGACATGCCAACATACGTAATTGCGCTGGTATCTTCTTTTGCAGGCATTTGGCACTGGCGCAAATTGTATTCATCCATACCTAGAATAGTAGTGACAACTTCAAGGCCTTCCATTACGGAGATGTTGGTCATGGCAGTGTTTTCCATGACGGTATCAAGCAATGACATGGCCATGTTCATGTCAATGCCTTTCAATTTTTCGGCAATAGTTAATAGAACTGTTCTGACTCTATCAGTACGGTGGAAGTCATCTCCGACTCCGACTTTGCGCAAGCGCATAAAGTGCATGGCAAATGTTCCATCGCTTTGATACATGCCATCACCCAGAGACTTGGGTAGAGATTTGGGATTGATGGTTCTGTTTTCAAGGATCCAGTTAATCTCAGCTTTTGTCATGGCAATTTCTACGCCGCCGATTGCATCAACGATGTTTGCGACCTGCTGCCAGCCCACCAGCATGTAATTCTCAATCTTTACACCATAATGGGTTCCTAATATATCAAGGAGAGATTCAATGCCGTAGTTCTTGGTGATATAGGTAATGCGGCCGATTTTTCCATCTGGACGCTGGACCAACTGTTCTCGCATAAATGTTGTGAATAGTATCTCGTTTTTTTTGGAATCGAGGGTTACCATAACAATTCCGTCCGTATTCCCCAGGTTATTGAGCTTAGGCACCATCTGGTCAACACAAACCAGAAGATAATGCTTTTGCCCTTCATTGTTTTCTGGAATGGCTGATGCGTCCAGTATATCAACTGGCTTTGGTGTATCAGCATAGGCGAGAGAACATGTACACAGGATAATCAGGAAAATGAAAAGCGACGACAAGAAAAAAGTGGTTTTTCTCATACGGCAATAACCTCTCTGATTTACATGTTAAGATTTACCATAATTACTTATATCACGTTGTGAAAATGTCGTCAATACAAATAGCGGTGTACAATTGTAAATTAATTTATTCATTGAAATACGTTTACTATATAAACGGTAAGAAAAATAGCTGACGTTGCAAAATACAACCGTCAGCTACGATGGGAGCATAGGTATAACATGGTGGGGTAAAGGGTTATCTGCTTGCACCCATAAAGAAAATTGCCATGGTGCCGGGGCCTGAATGGGAACCGATAACGGGGCCGACAAAACCGATCATCACATCTTTAACATGGGTCTCTTCCCGTACGATGGAAGCAAGCCATTCTGCTTCTTCCAAACAATCGCCATGGCTTATGAAGATGGTTTGGTTGCTGGGGTCTGTTGCCTGCTCCTTCACTTTATCGCAAAGTGCTCTAAGAGAACGTTTGCGCCCTTGGACCTTTTCTTTGGGGATCAGCTTACCTTCATGGCTAACATGAAGGATGGGCTTTATTTTCATGATTCCGCCCAAGTAAGCACTGGTTGCAGATACACGGCCTCCCCGGCGTAGAAATTGAAGGTCGTCTACTGTAAACCAATGAATAACATTTTGATGGTTATCAGAAATCCATTTGGCTGTTTCTTCAATGCTTGCTCCTGCGTCACGCTTTTGAAGGGCATGATGCACCAGCAAGCCTTGGCCCAAAGATGCGCATTTGGAATCAATTACGTAAAGCTTTCCGTTAGGAAATTCTTCTTTGAGCTGTTCCTTGGCGCTGACAGCGGCTTCATATGTGCCGCTCAGTGCGCTGGAGAATGCTATGCACAGCACATCATGACCTTGTGCCAAAAGCTTATGAAAAGTTTCCTTCCATGTTTCCGTATTAATTTGAGAAGTTTTAGCCAATACACCGCTGCGGAGCTTAGCGTAGAAAGCCCGAGTGTCTTCTTCTGAGCCATCTGGCGTGTAAGTCTGGCCTTCTATCTGATACGACAGGGGTACGATTGTTAGGTCCTTTTGCTTTTTTACATATGCCTCGGGAAAATCTGTACAGCTGTCAGACACGATCCAAAAAGACATGGTAACCTCCTTGCGGCGGCGTGTATGTGCCGCTGTCCATTGCTATATACTACCATTCCAATGATAGCAGACTGCATGTCTCACGTCAAGAAGAGATACGGTAGGATAGAAAGAAGCCCTGCCAATTGGCAGGGCTTCTGAGTAAATTACTTGATTTCGATGACAGCGCCGACTTCGGCAAACTTGGCCTTGATCTTTTCGGCTTCGTCTTTGGAAGCGCCTTCTTTGATGGTCTTGGGAGCGGCTTCGACGATGTCCTTGGCTTCTTTCAGGCCCAGGCCAGCGATAACTTCGCTAACAACCTTGATGACCTTAATCTTTTCGGGACCAGCGTCCTTCAAGACTACGTCGAACTCGGTCTTTTCTTCTACTACTTCAGCAGCAGCAGCGGGGCCGGCGGCCATCATAGCCACGGGGGCAGCGGCAGAAACGCCGAACTTTTCTTCCATAGCTTTCACAAGAGAGGCCAGTTCGAGAACCGACATGGACTCGACGGCTGCGATGATTTCCTGATGCGTCATGGGGTTACCCTCCTCAAATAATCAATGTACAGTAAGACCGCTAAGCGGCGGTAAAACAGGGGATTACTCTTCGCCGGCTTTTTGTTTGCGGATGGCTTCCACCACGCGAACAAAGCTGGAGATGGAGTTGGTCATGCTGCCCAGCAAACGGGCCAACAAAACTTCGCGGCTGGGGAGCTCTGCCAAGGCTTTAACACCGCTGGCATCCAAGACTTCTCGGCCCAGAAGGCCAGCCTTCACTTCGAGAACAGGGGTCTTCTGCTTGCTGATAAAGCCGTCCAGCACTTTAGCGGGAGCTACGACATCCGTCATGCCAAAGGCAAAGGCAGAAGGGCCTTCCAATACATGATCCAAAGCGGTAATGCCCAGTTCGCCTAAGGCGCGTTTCACCAGCGTGTTCTTCAACACGCAGTATTCTACACCGGCAGCCCTGCACTGATTACGCAGATCAGTCACCTGCTCCACCGTCAAGCCGCTGTACTTCACCACCACAACGCTTTGGGCGTTCATGAACTTTTGGGTGATATCTGATACTACTTGCTTTTTCAGTTCAAAATTTTTGCTCATTCTCTTGCACCTCCTTTTTGAAGAAATAAGAGAAAACCCTTGCGCAGGCGCAAGGGTGAGCAAAATCATAAATGATTGTGTGCTTCCTTACACCTCGGCGGGCGAAACAATTGCTTCATTACACCGAATTTTCAATTCGGCACCCGCTGTCTACGGCACAGGTTTTCATAAACCTTATGTAATATACCATGAAGGTGAACATTCGTCAAGATTTTTTTATCAAGCAGAATAATCTTTCAAAGCAATATGAAGTTATATTTTGGTTGGCATACATCCCCCTGCGAACAATTGGCAGCGTAAATTGTCCTGCGAAGGTCAAAATAGCTTTGACACCATAACAGGAGGTGATAAGTCCGATGATGAATCAACGGTCCGCCAACAGCAGCAGTTCCAATAACGTAACAGTTCCGGAAGCCAGGGCTGCACTGGACAACATGAAGTTCGAAATCGCCCGGGAACTGGGCATCAACTTCAAGCAGGGCTATAACGGCGATCTGTCTTCCCGGGAAAACGGCTATGTGGGCGGCTACATGGTCAAACGCCTCATCCAGCAGGCCGAAAAGCAAATGGCTGGCAAGTAGGCAGGCGGGGCGGGACGCGCCGCGCTTAAAGGAAACCAATCATTAAAATAATGGAGTGAAAGTTATGTTCAACAATTCCAACAGTTCTGGTTCTTCCAGCAATACCTCCAGTGTACCCGAAGCCCGCGCGGCGCTGAACAACATGAAGTTCGAAATCGCCAACGAGCTGGGCATCAACCTCAAACAGGGCTATAACGGCGACCTGCCCAGCCGTCAGGCTGGCTATATCGGCGGTTACATGGTAAAACGCATGATCGAACAGCAGGAGCGCGCCATGAGCGGCCAGCAACCTCGCTAATTGATTCATTAGCAGGCTGTGCTTTCACTGGGATCGGCGATAATACGCCGGTCCCAATTTTTTTGGACGGCTAGGTATTAACACAAATCAGTTTGTTACTGACAAGCAGATTTCATGCTATCGGTATTTTATAGATAGCAAAGTGTATGAAATGTAAAAATGGATTTACATTGTGATATTCACATTTAACTGAAAAGTATGGTAAAATAAGAAAAATATCTGCAAAAGAGGGAAGCAAATGAACAAGGCAGAGTTACTATCCCTGTTTCAAAAATGCCATGCTTACCAGGAGGGACACTTTCGTCTGGCGGGAGGAAGGCATACCAACCGCTATGTGCAGTGTGCCCATTTGACAGAGCATGCAGCGGATACGCAGACCGTGTGTAGTGAACTGATTAAGGCCTGCGGGGATACCAAGGCAGAAGTGGTAGTTAGCCCTGCCATCGGTGGTATGCTCTTTGGGTTTGAAGTGAGCCGGCTCCTTGGTCTGCGTTATGTGTATACCGAACGCCGTGACGGTGCAATGATATTACACCGCGGATTTGATATTAAAAAGGGAACACCAGTATTGGTGGTTGAAGATGTGGTCACCACAGGCGGCAGCGTTCGAGAAGTCATGGAGATTGTGCGGGCCTTGGGGGGAAATGTGGTGAAGGTGGCATCACTTGTGGATCGATCAGGCGGAAAAGTAGACTTTGGTGTACCTTTTGTGTCACTTGTCTCCTATGAAGTGGAGACATGGGACGAAAAAGGGTGCCCCCTATGTGCTCAAGGGGCACCCGTTACCAAGCCGGTAGGCCGTCTTTAATATTTGGTCAATACCTTTTGTACTACATTCGGTGGTAATTTGGAGAAAGGTGTTGGCGGGGTTGGATCTTGCGGGTAGCTCCCCAGTGCCTTTTGCAGCCAGATGATGTCATGCCACTGTCCAAGTTTATAGCCGGACTTAGGGAATACGCCCAGGGTTTTAAAGCCGAAAGCTGCGTGCAGCTTCAGGCTTTTTTCATTAGGTAGGGATAGCACGCCGTACACGGTTTGATATCCTTGTATTGTAAGAAGGTCCAAT
The DNA here is from genome assembly GCA_023409955.1 of Bacillota bacterium. Classification (GTDB taxonomy): domain Bacteria; phylum Bacillota; class Clostridia; order Christensenellales; family Aristaeellaceae; genus JAEWAH01. Next base: position 9,838 of record JAEYQQ010000188.1, read on the forward strand.
AAAGCCGCATACAGCCTACGGCCGATGCCCCTGCCGTGGCAGTCTCTATCAACATACACAGACAATTCTGCATCCCACTGGTAGGCATCATGAGGTCGCAGTGCCGATGCATAGGCGTAGCCCAGCACCTTGCCATTGTCTTCGCAGACGATAAAAGGATATTGAGGCATTAGCGATGCAATTTTCTCTGAAAAGCTGTCAGCATCAGGCTCCTTGCAAATGAAAGTGATGGCTGTTTCCATGACATAAGGGCGGTAGATGCCGCATAAGGCGTCGCCGTCCTGGGGGGTGGCCTGGCGAAGAAGCATGCGATAACTTCCTTTCCGAAATGGCTTAAGGTTCACTGTTTAGAAGGCGGCAGTTCCTTTATCTTTTTAATATCACTTTCTGATACAGTTATGTAGAGCGTGCGTTGATTGGTGTATATGGCAAAGCCTGCAGGGCTGCCGCCAGGTTTCTTTACATACTTACGCAGCGTATAGTCAATGGGAACGCTGCCGCTTTGCCGTCCTCGGCTGTAATAGGCAGCCAGCTGAGCAGCCGCCAGTAAAGTGTCTTGGGGAATTTCGCCCTCTTTTTTGATGATGACATGGGAGCCGGGCATATCCTTGGCATGAAGCCATGTTTCATCCCCCCGAGCGGCGGAGGTGATCCTGTCGTTTTGCAGGCTGTTCTTGCCTACCAGCATTTCAATTCCATCATGGCTTTCGTACCGGAAGGGCTGGCTTTCAGGCAGCTTTCTTTGCGGTTTACGGCTGTGGCTTGCGCGGACATATCCGGCTCTTTGCATCTCCTGGCGGATCTCCAAAAGCTCAGACTCCTCAATACACTTTTGCAAATCATCCAATGCGCCTTCTAAAAAAGCAAGCTCAGCCAATGTTTTTTCTTTTTGGGCCGCTGCTGTCTCCTTGGCGGCACGAGCTTTTTGATAACGCTTGAAGTATCGCTGGGCGTTTTGCACAGGTGTCAACTGTTTATCAAGGTAAATTTCCAGAAAGCCCCCATCCGGGTCATAAAAGTTTTGAACTTTTACAATTTCCTGCCCCTTGCGCAGCTGATATAAATTGGCGTTGATCAAGTCGCCCATGATTCGGTATTCCTCCATACGGGCGCTGTTTTCCAGCTCCTGCAATTGCAATGCCAACTTTTTTTCACATCGTTCGATATGGTTCTTTAATAAACGATTGAGGGAGGCGCTTTTTTGAGCTATTCGGTCAGCTAGGTCGCGGGTAGAAAAGTAGGCATCCAGCGCTTGGCTGATACCTGAGCATTTTACCTGCAAGGCAGTGTTGCGGGATAGATAGGGGAATGGGAATATGTCCGTATTCCCACCGTCTTCATCCTTTTGCAACACCGGCGGGGTGAGGTTTGGAATGAGCTGCATAAACTCATACAACCGTGTGCAAAGGGCTGGTATATCACTTTCATCCAGTAGTGCTTTATCGCTGCCGGTTAATCGGAAGGCAATTTCCTGAGAAGCCGTGGAGGATAGTCCGCGAAATACCAAAGCCAGCGCTTTGTCCAGCCTGCCGGAGGTTTGCGACAAACGCTCCTTTGCTTGCTCCATGGAAAATGCGCCAAAGTCCAGCTTGTCCTGGGCAGGTGGTGCTTCATATGTAAGACCAGGCAGAACCTCTCTGACACGGCTCATATCGTGGCCAACATGCCGGATGGAATCGATGATTTTTCCCTGCATGTCCACCGCAATCAAATTGGAATGACGGCCCATGATTTCCAGTATCAGCGTACGGGTTGTCAAAACACCTAGTTCATCTGTGTTTTCAATCTCTATATGCAGTACCCGATCACCACCGATTTGACGTACAGAAAGTACACGTCCGCCCAGCAAATGCTTGCGCATCAGCATGCAGAACATCGGCGGCTCCATGGGATTGGGCAGGTTCTGGGAGGTGATGTGGGCCCTGGCATTATTGGGGCTGGCGCATAAAAGCAGCCGATGGTTTTCGCCATGGCTGCGTATTAACAAAACCAGCATATCCTTCTCCGGCTGGGCAACCTTGTCTATTCGCCCCTGTGCCAGTTTATCATTCAATTCCCTGGCTACAAAATGCAGCGTCAGGCCGTCCATGGGCATGGCAAAATCCTCCTTGATGGTATGCATGATATTATAATGCTAAACATGAAAATGCGCAAACACGTATGTTTTTTATGTAATAGAATAGACATTCATAGTAGGATGCATGCAGGCATACACTTTCACTGCAATCATCAAGCAAGGAGTGAGCTTTGTGAAGATCAAGCGGACGGATATCGAGCGGATTCTGATACTGTGCGCGGCGGCGCTGGTGGTGGTTCTGGCCCTGCGGGGATTGGGGCCTAAGGCTTCTGTGAACCAGTATGAGGAGCCGCCGCTGGACGTAGCACAGACCACTACCACTCAAACCCAGGGCGATACACAAGCAACCGTAGTGTTTTATCAGGACGGAGAAGGTTACCTGGTGCCTGTTACCCGGCAGATTACCAAGCAGGATGGGGTAGCCAAGGCAACGCTTAGCCTGATGGTAAAGAGCAGTGAGAACGACTTGCAGGCAGCAAGGCTGGGCCTTCGCACTGTTATACCGGAAGGCACCACCTTTGATATCAATATAACCGATCAAAAAGCCAGGGTGGATATGAGTAAGGAAGCGTTGAACTGCGCCAGTGCCGAAGAAGAGCAGTTGATGGTGCAGGCAGTGGCCAGTGCCCTTACTACTTTCCCAACAGTGAAGGAAGTGACCTTCCTGTTCGATGGCCAGGCCAGGAGCAAGCTGACCCATGGCACAGATGTCAGCGGTACTTTCACCAAGAACGGATTGAACATGGAGAGCGTAGCCACAGCCGCTACGGCCAATGCAGGCATGGTTCAATTGTACTTCCCCTCCCAGACGGGGCGTATGCTGATTCCAGTAACCCGCACCGTCTTCTCCACTGCCGATATGACCACTGCAATCCTGGAACTGGCCAAGGGCCCCAGGGATGACAGCGGCCTCACCAGGCCCCTACCGCAAGATTGCGGTTTAAAGGGTGTAACCATGAAAGATGGCGTGGTGACGGTTGATTTCACCAAGGAATTTATGGCTGTCTCCCAGGAATCTGACGGCGGCAAGCAAGCTCTTCGGGCAATTCTCTTCACCTGCTCCCAATTTCCAGGTGTTAAAAAGGTAGAGGTTCATGTGGAAGGTGAAAAGTTTGTACCCAAGGAAGAAGACAAAACTACATTCGTCAATGAGGAACAGGATGTTCTGGCGCAATATCCTGGTATCATTGAAATCGATTAAAAAGGATACCCTTGCAGGAATCGGCAGCTTCAGAACGAAAGAAGATATGTGAAGGAACTTCCGGAGATGGGACGGCCACAAGTGCTGCCGGGAAACCGCCTGCACCTACGCCGTTCCTTTTCATTTGGCATAGGAGGGACAAACCATGACAAGATATGATGGCCGCAGGGCAGATGAGGCCCGCAAGTGTAATATTATTACAGGATTTGTAGGCACTGCAGATGGCAGTTGTCTGATTGAGACCGGAAAGACCAGGGTAATCTGCACTGCATCCATAGATGCAGATGTGCCTCCCTTTTTACGGGGCAAGGGCCAGGGCTGGGTAACGGCGGAGTATGCTATGCTACCGGCTTCCACTGGACGCCGCAAAGCCAGGGACGGCATTAAAAAGGACGGGCGCAGTGTGGAGATCCAGCGGCTTATCGGCCGCAGCCTTCGCCAGGCTGTGGACATGAAAGCGCTGGGGGAGCGGACCATCACCCTGGATTGCGATGTGCTGGAAGCCGACGGAGGCACCCGCACCGCCTCCATTACCGGAGCTTTTGTGGCGCTGGTTCTGGCGGTGGACAAGCTGATCAAACAGGGCAAGCTTCTGCACTCGCCCATCATCAGGCAGGTGGCTGCTGTCAGCGTGGGTGTGGTGAAGGATACGCCATGCCTTGATTTATGCTATGTGGAGGACAGCGGCGCTCAGGTAGATATGAACTTGGTTATGAACGACCTTGGAGAGTTTATTGAACTCCAGGGTACGGGAGAAGGCCGGGCATTTACCCGTAAGGAAATGGATTCGCTGATTTCTCTGGGAGAGGAAGGTATACGCACCCTGATGGCAGCCCAGCGGGAAGCCCTGGGT
>JAEYQQ010000020.1 GCA_023409955.1 Bacillota bacterium
GCCATATTGACCGTTTTTATTCTCTTTGGGCATGCAACATCTGCCTCCCTATCACGAGATCAACCCTCGCATATCAAAAACTGCTTTGGTGATGATCAGTCAGAGCGTATCGATGGAACTCTGGAAATGCACCAACAAACATGGCTGTTCAGCGTAACAATAAGAAACCACGATGATACGAATAGCGGCATCATATCCGGCACGATGAACGGTGAAAGTATACTACTTCCTATTGATGGGCCCTTTTCCTATCCCTTGCGCACGCAAGTGGCTGTCCGCTTTGATCAAAGCCTTGGCAGCATTGAGGGGATGTACGCTTATCGGCAGGAATGGAAGCCCCCACCACAAGAGCTTATTACACTAAGCCTTTAGCCGCCAAGAGTGGATGTAGATCCCAGATTTACCAAAGCTGCCATTAATAACCTCGGCCCTCGTCTTATCATGTGCACTACCCTGTTCACCATTTTAGGCCTTACAGCAATATAGCTTCAAGGCTCAGTCACTGAATGCCGATCACTGCGCCAAGACGCCTCGGCTTCCCCACAGGGAGATGCCATCATCCGACATGGCTGTAAATGTAACTGTCCATACACCTTGCTGATTGTCATAGGCCTTTACAAAAACGCCCTCATAACGCATTCCGTCCATGGTAATCTCCATGCGGTTACCGCTAAGGCTCTGCCATGTTCCTGCAGCATTTCCTGCAAGGGTGCCATTCGCAGATAGAGTCACAGCAATGGATTGATGGGGCTTTGCGTTGATATCCGCAAGGTGGCTGATCACCTTGTATTCTCCCGGAATATCTTCACCGTCCACAGGTGTCATTTTCTCCCCAGCAAATCGGTATGGTGTGACTATAGGCCAGCCCGCTTCGTTGAAGTAAAACTGATGCACTCGCACGTTATGTGCTTCACCTCTATTGAGAAAGCGGGTATGGAACACCAGAAAATACTGATCTGATTCAGGAAGGTAGATGGCGGAATTGTGCCCAGGAGATACAACGCCCACCGTCATGCGGTTTTTTTCCCCCGCAAGGGCCATGAACTGGTATCCGCCCATGACCTTTGTGCCATAATCCACGATATCCGCATCTAAGAAAAAGGAACCGGAACGGCCGCCGCAGTTGATCATATCCTGTCCCTTAGCATCCAGATACGGACCATCGGGGGTTTTGGAACGGGCCACGCGGATGTTGTAACCGCCCTTACTGTCCAGACCGCCGAAGGAAAGGAACAGATAGTAGTAATCGGTGGTAGGAGAATAGAGAATGTAGGGGCCTTCAATGCGACTGTGATTCTTGCCCAGCAGCTTTTTGCCATAGCCTTGGCCTTTCATGGGAAAACCAGTTTCATCATTCATCTCCAAGATGTAGATACCCCCGGAGTAGGAACCGTATACCATCCACAGCTTGCCTTCTTTATCAAAGAAGGTATGTGGATCAATGACGTTGGGGTGCTTTGTGGCATCATACCGTGTACCATCTGCACCTATTCCCTGCATGCCTGAATACAAAAACACACCCTGATCCTTATAGGGCCCCTCCGGCCTTTCACTTACTGCAAGACCCAAGGCACTCAATGGCGAATCCCCACGGCAGGTGCAATAATACATATAATAACGTCCATCTTTTAGCTGCTGCACATCCGGCGCCCAGAAGGTATTTGTCTGTGCCCAGTCAAGGGCTGTCTTCATTTCCTGCTGCACATTTTCAACCAGTGTGCAACCTTTCTGAGCATTAGTGGATATTTTTTCCCAAACCATCATATCCAAAGACCTAGCGGCGGCCATATGGCTACCATAGATATAGAAATAGCCGTCGTCCCCTTGAATGATAGAAGGGTCATGGACAGAGGTATCACGGAAAACCGGGGCTTCATCCCCCACTGCTAAAGACATTGTATAGAATGCAATCAATCCAATCATAAGCATCATCCAAATGACTTTTCGCATTTCGGTTCCGCGCTCCATATTTATTTAATTTTAAATTTTTTCATTGCATTCTCAATTGATTTCATAATATATCCAAACAACCCAAATGTCAATGTGATCCCATCCGTCATACATATATCAAGCAAGTTTTATTTGACTGCCAGAACCGACTCGTTAATCAATAATAGCAAATACAATTCAACCATGGTTGCCTTCCTGGCCAATTCTTTTGCTGCATAAAAAACCTTGACCGCCGTCCAATCACCTCTCACATATTTGTTACAAATATTTCCCTGTTAATACTTGACATTTTGTGGTAGACAATTGTATCCTCTTGGTAGACATATGTCACCTATGAAAGGGGGGAATCCTAATGCCCATTCAGCTGACTGAAGCGGAATGGAAAATCATGGAGGTTTTGTGGGACCATAACCCGCGTTCCATGCCGGAGATCACCAAAATACTGGAACCAACCACCGAATGGACGCGGCATACGGTGATCACACTGCTCAAGCGCATGCAGGACAAGGGGAGCATATCCATTGATGAATCCGGTTCTGTGAAGATGTATTCGCCCCGCATTAGCAAAGAGCTGGCATCCACCGAGCAGACCAAACGCTTCCTCTCCCGGGTGTTCTCCGGAAAAGCGTCGCTGCTCATCAATAACCTGGTGGATTCAGGAGAATTAGAGTTAGAAGAGATGCAGAACCTGCTGGAAATGATGAAGAACAAGGGAAAGAAGCAGGGTGAATAGGGAGGGACCCACATGCGTACCGCGACCATTTACAATTACATCATTGAATCTACCACCATTGCAAGCATAGCCATTATGCTGCTGACGCTTGTGAGGCACTTTCTGCGCAAGCCGCTGGGGAACCGCGCATTATGCTTTGCCTGGCTGCTGGTGGCCATACGCCTTCTGTGCCCGCTGGCGCTGCCCAACCCCATCATCAACACCATACGGCCGACTTATTCTCAAGATCAAGGAATACGGCCCATCGCCGACCAGATTAAGGTTCGTTTTAGAGATGCTTGTCAATATGTTGATAGGATGATAAACAAGGCGCGCAAAGACAAAGGAGCCAATGACCCCGTTCAGAAAGCTTTCGCTGCATTTGTTGATTCAACATATGATGGTTCACTATCATTGACCCTCATGAAGATATACCTATTGGGTGCCGGTGTGGTGCTCTGCTACTTTACCGTTTCCAATATCCGCTTTCGCCGCAAACTCAAAACCGGACGGATTGAACCCATCACCGGGAAGCTGCTTACGCAATACCAGGAGCTTTGCCGGTTACGAAAGGTGAAACTCATTCCCGTTTACTTCACCGATCCACTGTCTAGCGCCTGCCTGGTAGGTGTTTTTCGCCCTTACATTGCAATGCCGCTGACTGCAGCACCCAGCGAAGCAATTTCAGTACTGACCCATGAGGTATGCCATTACAAAAGTAAGGACCATTTGTATGGGATCCTGCGTCTGGCTTGCTGCGTTATACATTGGTTCAATCCACTTGTTTGGCTGGCAGCCAGCATGAGCCGCACCGACAGAGAACTGCACTGCGACGACAAGGTGGTAGAAAAGCTCACCCAGGAGGATAAGCTTGCCTATACCAATATTTTGGTGCTGGCAGCCGCAAAGCGCATCTCCCCCAGTATGGCATTGCTGGCTACAGGCATGACCATGACAGGTAAAAAGCTGGTAAACAGGGTCAACGCCATATTGCAAAACAGCCAAACCATAAAAATGTTGGCATCGTCTTTTTCCCTGTTATGCTGCATTTTGCTGATTGGTTCTTTTGCAACGGCTGAATACTTGATTTTCCCGACACTGCCAGCCATTAGTAACAGCTACATCGCCCCAGAAAACCAATCCATTACAGATGATTCTGCCGCCATTGCCTATGCAAAAGCTTTCTGGCAAACAGATTTACTGGGGATTGACATTAACGAGGCAGATTGGCGGTTCGAAAGCAGACATGGCGTGTTTACAGTGCATACCACCGTCCCCGCCCTCAATTATCCTTTGGCTATTTCCTTCCTGCCAGATGGCACCATACTTCGCTTTGCGGCAGGGAGCAACTGGAACACATCAAATAGCACCACAAGACTCTACGACATAAAGCAAGATGAACAAGAGAAAATGTCCAAATATCTTCTAGCCTTTGCCAAAGCCATGCTTCCTGGTGTTGTCGGAAGGATTGAAGGCATGCGCTATAACGGAGAAGAGCTGCATGATGAATATCGTTATGTGTCCTTTGTGGGTATCAACTCTGTAAGCGATACAGCCTATCAATTTCAGGTTCAGGTAAGCCCAACCGTGCGAATCGTAGAGTTTTATACGGATTACAACATGCAGGAACAGCTAAAAAGCGAAGCAAGCAAAGAGGCCGCTATGATGGGCAGCTTGCTGGCAGGCGGCTTTAACGCCACAAACATGGCATGGAATGACATACTTTATACATCGCCGGCTGACAATGATATTCCACTGGAGGATGCATTGGCCCTTGGCCTAAACGCCATATACAAGCACTATGGGGAAACGGCCGATTCCATGTCCCGCTTCCATCTGGAGTATGGCTTCCGCACAGAACCTGATGCATTTTCAGAAAGCGACTATTGGTATCTGAAGTTTATTGGCACCGATCCAAAGAAAGACCAATATCAGGCTATGGTTCACTCGCCCGATGGAGAAATTTTGTATCTGGCCAACGCCTACGGGGCTGAATACTAAATGAGGATGTGATATCTATGATGAAGCGTTGTTTGATGATCATCTGCGCCGTGGCCCTGCTTTGCGCTCCGGCCCTGGCCCAGGAAAGCAAGTATGACCAACCGACACTATACGCCATGTCTCTGCTGACTGAGGTGTGCGGTTACACCCAAGAGGAAGCGGAAGCCTTTGATTACAGCATCACTGAAACCGATGCGCAATGGCAGGTCCACTTTTCTCCCAAAGATCATCCCGAGTGGGTATACACCGGCTCATTTCACAAAACAGATGGTACTTTTCTTGAAGCCACTTCTCCTTTTCAAACCAGCTATACCAAATACCCAGGGGAGAACAGTATTCGGGATACTCTTCGTGCCGCATTACAGGAAGGCTGGTTTGTGACTTGGGACGACGCAGCAAGAACAGCTTTAAGGGATAAGATGATAAGTGGCGGCATTGACCTAAACTATGCCTTGCACGCCGGAATCACAGACAGTGATTATACCGCAGCACAAGCGGTGGATGATTTCTTTCTTTCCTGCTATGGTGACAGGTATGAATGGTCTCCTGCGGTATCCCAATGGCAGATCTCCGTGCTAAATACATGCGGATTGACACTAACAAAAGCAGCACCTGACCTGGCCTCCCGACAGGGCATCCATACTCAGACTGTAAAAATAGCATGATGCAGCTCAATGTCACCGTTACAGAATATCTGGGCGACACCCCAGATGCGCTTACACAGGCTTTTTCCCACCCCTTGCTTACAGGGTGGGAAAGCTTAAGTGGCGCAATGCTCTCCTGCGAACGCATCGGTGAAAATATCCAGGCAACCGATAGAGGCCTGACAGCCTTTGGAAAGGGTGATAAGCGGCTGCTGGTGATGCTTATCCGAGGTCCTAAAGATACTGAATGGCGCATTATTCCTGTTGGAAAGCAGGCGCTGCTGAGAAACCGAGATTTTTACATTACCGCCAATGCAGATAAGTTTGAGTTTACCATAGAATACCCCATATCAGGCGTGGAAAGCGAAAGCTTTCGCTGCGAACTTATGGCTGTAGGGACAGAAGATGCGCCTATGCGCTTGTTGAAGCTCCTGGAATACCGCTATGACAACCACGCAACCGGCAGCATAATCTTGGTGAAAAGCAGCTTGCGCCCTACAGATGGCACTCCGTTCTGGTTTCATGTCACCACCTATACATCCGGCCAGCCCATACAAAGAGAGATCATACCCGCATTGGCCACAAGCTATCTGGATTTGATTGATGTGGAGCTGTTTCCTAAAAACGCAGATGCATGCAGACAGGCAGCGATGAATGGACCAAAGATTCCATATGATTATGGTGTTGTATCAGGAGTGCATTTACGGTCCAAACCCTCCTCCCGTTCTGACGACCTGGGCACATACGCCTCCAGCACACTGGTCAAGGTACTGGAAACGCTTCCCGGTGACCCCATGCCGTGGTACAGGGTGCGCATTGGTCAGACAGATGGGTATATGAGCAGTAACTATGTACGATTCGAAACTACTGAAGATAAAATAAGCGCACTTTCCCAGTACATACC
>JAEYQQ010000032.1 GCA_023409955.1 Bacillota bacterium
CAGGTTCTTCTGTTATGATAGGCTCTTCTGTCACGGCAGGTTCTGTCACAGCAGGTTCTTCTGTTACGGCAGGTTCTTCTGTCACGGCAGGCTCTTCTGTTGCCTCACCCCGAAGATTGACATTCAGTAAAGCTAAAGGAATATTGCTATTGTTATTGTAAAAAGCATAGCCTTTGCTTTGTCCGCGCTGCACAAACGAAACTTCCTCCCCGTTTGTTAGAGGAATCAGCTTATCTGCATCAACAAAACCATTTTGTATGCCCTGATTTGTATCAAAATTGACTGATAACCTATCGCGGCTGTCATCGGTATATCGGCTGTCCACATACACAACACTGTCAGCCGTTAAGCGAGTAAGTATCTCACCACTGCGCTCTCTGGTATAAACGCGGACATTTCCCACTGCTGTCCTAGCATAACCTTTGTTGAACGAAGAAATCTCCGCTGCTGTCTTTTCAGCAGGATCTATTGCAGGGTCCTCTGTTGGCATAGCGGTGGTATCATCAACAGGCGTCTCCTGCGGATTTATAGAGGGTTCTTCTGTTGGCAATGCTACTAGATCATCCACAGGCGCATCTGTAGGTGCCTCCACAGGTTTTTCAGTTGTTAATGTAATTGGATCAGATGTCTCAATAGGTGCTTCCGTTGGAACAACAGAAGCCTCTGTTGAAACTTCTGTTGGTGCTTCGGTAGGAGCAACTGTCGGTGAAGACTCCTCCACAACAGCAGTAGCTACAGGCGTTTCATCACCAGCCCGAGTGTAATCCCGTCCGGTAAAAATGCCAGATGCATCAAAATCCAACAACATTAGGACTGTCAAGATGATGGATATGACTCTACGGAATTTTCTGTTTTCCATGTTAGCACCCCTATTCTATTCTTTTGCTTCGCTATTATCTGTTAAGAAAGGTATCTTCTAAAGGAATACATGGGTTACGCTACATACATTATATAAACCGGTACAAGGAATATGGTATTATTTTGAATTATACACACGACATAAGGAAAAATCAAGGGATATACGTTCATGTTTTTTTGTTAATTTATAATACTTTTGTAATATTATGCAGGGTATTGTCGAATATTTAATAAATTGTGCTATTCATATACAGCTAACCGTTAGACAATTTTCGACTGCTGTATAAAACAGGTAAAAGTAATATACCCTTATAAATCAAAAGTGACACAAAAAAACACTCTTTTTTAAGAGAGCGTTTATATAATTATTAAAGTTTGTTCTTGAACTTTGGATAATATAAACTAAATACCATGCCTAATGCAATACCTGCCGCACCCTGCAGCAAGTTTGGTCCGACAGATCCCATGGCTGATGCCCAGTTATAAACTAAAGCTTCAAAAAAAAAGTAACCTGCTACCATACATCCTTCGGCTAAAGCAAAAACACCAAGGTTGCTAATATGCTTACCTGGGCGAAAAAGAATAGCCGCTATCAATCCCATTACAGCCTTGATGATGAAAGTTGGTGCGATGTACATTGCGTATCCGGACAGCAGATCTGCCAATGCTGATCCAACCCCTGCAATCAATGCTGCATAAGGACCTATCACCATGGAAGAAAAAAATATGACACCGTCTCCCAGATGAATATACCCAATTGCAGTAGGCACTTTTAAAAACCATGTTGCCAAGAGAACCAGGGATGCCAGCATTCCGCCCAGCGCAAGCCGTTTCACATGTTCATCCCGCATAATCAAAGCCTTTCCCGATATCGCAGAAAATATTTTTGAATGTTATTACTATAATTTGCTTTTAAATATGTTCCTCAATGGCAACTAAGTGAGACTTTTCTTCTTTTGCGATAGCTATAAATGCTTCCTTCGCTTCAATGTTCTGACAAGATTCAGAAAATTCCAAATAACAATTAACGGCCGTCTCTTCACTTTCCCTGGCAAATGCGAGAAGTCCTTCTATATTGCTAAGTGCACCTTCACGCTGGGCCTGCATAAGCCCTCCGGGGAATAATATCTGCGCAGCAAATGATTTTAGTAATATTTGCTGTTCCTGATCAGTGGCTTCTAGTGCTGTTTTTCCCATCCTGGAAAACTTCGCAAGATGCATCCTTTCATCACTTATTAATTTGTGAAGTAGTGCAGATAAAGCGGGGTCCTGACTAAACATCAAGCCCCGCTCATACACGCGGATAGCACGCCGTTCCATTTCACAGGCGAGATACAGCGCTTCCTGCTCACTTTTCACTTGCAAGGGTCTTTTCCCACTGCACATGTTTTGCACAAGCGCCTCCTGTTTTCCACATATTTATCCCCATTTCCTAGCGGATATCTTTCGAATTTACACAACTATCTACATATTTCGCAAAGTTATCCACAAGTTATGCCTTTTGCTCTTCCATATAGGCATTCAGCTGATCTACCAATTCCTCAACATTGCTGCCATGTACAGCACATGCTTCTTCCAAGCTTTCCATCGCGGATGCCGGACATCCAATGCAGTGCATGCCAAACTCCATCAAAATACGGGCAGAGCCGCGGTTCAAGCGAAGTACTTCGCCAATTGTCATTTCTTTGCTGATGGACATGGAATATTCCTCACTTTACTATATTTCATCGGATGGCGGAATTCACCTTCCGGCTCATTTATCTTACCCCAAAGGGCAAAGAATGTCAACGAAGGCATGATGGAATCATCAACCATGAAAGAATATGCCGTGGTATAGGTATTCATATTCTTATACAACGGTTCATAACTAAATGGAAAATTGTATCCAGTTTTAATCAGCGTTTAGGTACGATCTCCAGCCAATAACCGTCCGGATCCGCTATAAAATAGATCCCCATTCCTTTGTTCTCGTAGCAGATACATCCCATTTTCTCATGAAGGGTATGGGCTGCCTCCATATCCTCTGTGATGAAAGCCAGATGAAATTCCGCTTCTCCAAGATCATAAGGAGTTTCCCGATCCCGAAGCCATGTCAGTTCCAGCTGGAAACAACCAGCTTCATCTGTCATGAATACCAGCTTGAAGGATCCATCAGATGCTTCTTTTTCTCTGACAACATGGAGACCCAGGGCCTCCTCATAGAAGCGAATACTCTTTTGCAAATCCAGTACGTTGAAATTTTGATGCGCAAATGTAAATGCCATATTCACCCTCCTTTAATGATCATCCAACGATACGGGCAGATCCGTATCCGCAAAAGGATCGTTTTGGTTGTATGCATCCAGTGTTACGTGAGCGGGAGGCGTTATCTCTTCTGAGTTATGATCCTTGTCTTGGTCAGCTATTCGTCTTTCTTCCTTCTTTTCTGCCGGCGGCTCTACAATATGCAGATATATGTTTGATTCCGAGAATGTAATCTGGGCATACTCCCCAGGCTTTGTCATAGCTACCACTTCTGTTGTCTTATTTCTAGCCCTACGTGCAAAATCCACTGCTACTTCGCTGCGGCCCTGCCAATGCATGGGCATAAACAGTCTGGGCTTCACGGACAAAATAAAATAATTGGCACCGGCGTCAAACATGGACCCCATTCTTGGATCCACAGGGAACATGCACAAATCAATATGCTGCCCGATTAGCGGTTTGACAGCCTCCTCAAACGCTTTTTCCGCAGCCTCAATCTCCCGCAGTGTACTTTCTTCACGCCAATGCCAAAGGTTCAAATCACCTGCATGGAAGATACGCAGTCCGCCAATATCCACCAGGAATGAAACACCCATATCTGTTGAACCGTATGCTGTCACCCTGATTCCAGGAGCCAGTAGAAGATTGTCACCAGGGGCTAACCTTTTCCCGCGTATGCCAATAGGCGTGTCATTGGCAACAATATACGTAACTGGATTCCCTTCCAACCATGTATAAATCACCTGGTCCAAATGGTCAGGATGAGCATGGGTGACAAAAACAAAGACCTGAGAATAAGGTTTAAAACTCTCCGGCGTCAACTTTGCGACGGCAGGAAGTTCTTTTTTCTCTCCTTCCCAATAATCAAAAACCAGCAGCGTGCTGTCCACTTGAACGGAAAAGCCGCTGTGATGGTGGTATGTAACAGATGCATGCAGCTCCATGCACGCCCCTCCTCTCTCCTATTACCTTTTCTCTATTTTTGCACAACTCGCCCTAACTGTCAAGAAAAGGCCTATAATGAATCATTTAAAAACCATTTGTTTGGAAAATATATATAAACTTTCGATTTAATTCTCCACTTTTCAACCATTTTCAAAACACTCTACCACAATTCTTCCTTGCGCACTGCTCATTGTATGACCTATGGCTGACATCAGCGTAGGAGCAATATCCACCATGTTTGCGCTGGATATTACAGCTCCTTTTCTGATTCCGGGCCCTGCTATAGCAAACAGGCAGCGAGATGCTGAATGTCCCGGACCAAAGCCGTGAGTCGCCTTTTCACGTTTCTTATGCTCCAATTCATCTACAAACACCACACCAGGCATTGCTTCCACTGCCAAGTAAATGCCCCTTCCGGCACCCATACTGATTAAGTCATCTGCGTCATAAATATGTGATATGCCAAGCTCTTCCTTCTTCTGTAAAAGAAACGACTTTACATTGTTTATTTGTTCAGTGGTAGCCCTATTAAAGTGAAGATACGCCCCCATACCAGTAGATTGTGCCTTGCACATACCTATAAATCCAGCTTCAGCCAGTGCCTGCTCCAAAGATACTGTCTTGCTGATATCGGCCAAACCATGGTCGCTGACCAGCGCCACTATCGTATCCTTCCCAAGTTGTTTTCTGTCCAAAGCAGTCATCAATCTTCCAACACGCTCATCCAACCGAGCAATCGCCTGAGAAGCCTCTTTGCTTCTTACCCCGTATAAATGACGCATTTCATCACAATCCACCAGGTGAAGCGTCAGAAAGTCAGGAGGCCGCTTTGATAGAATTAGCTTTTCTGCCAGCAAAGCCGCATAGTCATCCAAATCGGGCTGATGAATGCCCTTTCGCTGCTTTCCATAGAGCAGTTCCATGGCCAAAATCCAAGGGGCACTGCCATATTGCAACATTTTTAGTGTCTGATTTTCATGAGGCAATGCCAACACTTCAGGAAAATTCCATCGTATATATGGATTTTTCCCTGTGACAGGCCACAATATAGAAGCTGTTGTTCCGCCTTTTTCGTGGATCAGCTGATGCATGGTAGGCCTTTTGATTTGAGAGGCTTCCCAGTACCATTTTCTGTTTTTAATGCTTGTATCCGGTGAAAAAGGTTGATTATGCGCAATTCCATGCTGATTGGGATAGCAGCCAGTCAAAATGGTTGTGTGTACGGGGTACGTCAATGCCGGATAGATGGTCTGTACATTTTTACATAGTGTACCCATTCGAATCAGCGCACCGATATAGGGCAGCCTTTCTAATGCATGTATATCCTCTTCCCACAGCCCGTCCAGGGAAATGAGCAAAAGGCGCATGGTGTACTCCTTTCAGACGATCTATTAAAACAACCATGGCTGGATTTTTCTTTCTTGAAAGGATGCCTGCCAGCGAGCCCCGCAGCTCCTTGCAATTTCTTTCGCTTTATCCACATGCAAATAAATATGCTCGGCCTTATGAGCATCAGATCCGAACGTAAAAAATTCTCCACCCAGCTCCAAAAAACGGCGAATGATATCGGCACCAGGAATAGGGCTAGCCGTTTCCCGAAGACCTGATGCATTGATTTCCAATGCCTTCCCATTCTGAGCCAGATACTTTAAAAGCATATCAAGCAAATCCGGCGCATGATCATAGCGTAGCGGCCTTATTTCCGGCGCATAGGGAGCAAATTTTCCTACATAGCCCAGGTGAGCAATGGCATCATAGTCTTGAAAATTGACAATACTCTCTAAACGCTGCTCCACATAACGCTTATAGGCTTCTTCCTGTGTTTTCCCTTCAAAATATTGGGGATAATATGGATCTATATTATCCACAAGATGAAGAGATAAAAGCCGAAAATCTAAAGGCAATGCGTCCAGAGTAGTCGTAATTTCTTCGCGATATGGTGCGTTGTCGCCTATTTCAAGCCCTTGGCGGATGACAAGAGATGGATATCTATCTCGTGCCGCAGCGATCTCTGCCAGCCATACTGAGAATATGGGCGGCTTGTCTATACCCGGATCAGGATGATGCGGTTCAATGTGGTCTGTAATACAGATTTCATCAAGACCTAATGAGAGTGCTGTACAGCATATTTCATCCAAAGTCTGCCTACCATCCATAGAATGATTGCTGTGCAGGTGATAATCCATCCTGCGAATAACATTCCTATTCATATATACCCTTTCTTTGTATAAAAAGTGCTGTTTCAGGCTTTTTTAGCCGATTCAAGCCCTAGAATCGTTTATTCTTATGATCCATCCGGTATGAGAATACCTTTTCCGCTGCGAAGCAAAAACAATACTGTTTCCCTTACCGGTATTCCCGTAATCTCCTCAAGAGCACGGCGGTACATGTGAAGCTGGGATGAATAACGTGTAAGGACCGCATTTTCATCTATGACGTTATCCGTTTTGTAATCCACAAGTACCCATGCCCCGTCCTCCAAAAAGCAACAGTCTATAACACCCTGTACAAGTGCAGTCATACTCTTTTCAAGGCGTAAGTTAAATGCCCATTCTCTGTGAACCACTGATGCCTGCAGCATACGCTTACCCCAATCGCTGCAGAGAAAATTCATGATCCAATTGAAATATAGCCCTTGATACTGTTCTTTTGTTATCATGCCAGAGAGCACAAAGGCATGAAGATCATCTTGTAAACAGGATCGTATTTCCTCACTGGATTTATTTTTTAATGCTGATAGGGTTAAACGACTCAACACTTTATGAGTTACTGTTCCCAGATCAGCTGCCGTAGTCCCCTTCTTCTCCAGAAACAACGGCCTTTCGGGTAAAGATGAAAGTCGAATCGGCAACACCAGTTCTTCCGGCCTGCCTTTATCCTCAGGCGTTTCTTCCTGATCTGATGGAATAAAGCCTTTCATAAGCTGTTTTTTGCTAAGGGATGTTACCGATGTTTTCAGCGGAAGCGTAAAACCAATATCCCGAAGTGAGGATGTGAAACGTTTCGCTGTTTCAGCCGGAATTTTCCGCTTTTCCTGCTGTAAAAGTTGATGAATCTGGGTGTGGATATTCTCCTTTTTTTCCACATCTGCTTTTATGGTTTCGCTGGAAACATAGATGTTCCAAGGGATATTGTCCTGTGGATAACCTGTGGAAGTTGTGTATTTCTCACCTGTTTCCACGTCAGAATCAAGATGCCCTGTGGAAAACTCTGCCCCCAATGCTCTTAAAGGCGCCGATTCAGGCCTGTTATACACTGATTGTATGATCCAATCCAACATGCTGCCAGCCTGCCATATACGATAGGCACCGATGGGTAAATCCCACTTGGCCGCAGGATCCTTTGCTCCTGCCGTTCCAATCAGGATCAAGCGCTCTCTGGCTCTTGTCATGGCGACATATAATAGCCTGGCCCGCTCTGCTTTTTCCTCTTCCATCCCTTTTAGCGCTATGGCTTTTTCTGCAATGGTTTTTGTTTTGGTTCTATCTTCGGGATAGATACATGGTATGGAAAGACCCAATTCCCTATGAACCTTGATGGGTGATCCATGGCCGGTAGAATGAATCTTGCCGCCCAGATCCATCACAATCGCAGCTGGAAATTCCAGCCCCTTGCTTTTATGGATGGTCATAATCCGAACAACATCCTCTGACTCCCCAAGAATCTTGGCCGTTATGGAGTCACCAGACTTGCGCAGGCTTTCACCGTGGTCTATAAAGCCATGGATACCTTCCCCTTCTGTCCGGTCGTAAGCTGCTGCCCGCTCGCAAAGCAGTCGAAGGTTTGCTTGTCTTGCCTCCCCTGCCGGCAGCGCCCCAGACCTTGCATAGATACCTGTATCCAATAGCAGTTGCCAAACCAACTGATCCAATGGCAGGCAACGGGATAAAAAGCGCCATCTCTCCAGTTTAGTCATCACACCCTGACACCAAGTGCCAAGGCTGTCTTCTCTTTCTGTACATAGCATGAAGGATTCAAAAAAGGGAACATTTTTACCAGGATACGCTAAACGGATACTGGAAAGCATTTTCTCATCTGCTGCAAATGCCGGACTGCGAAGCACAGATAAAAGCGGAATATCCTGCATAGGATTATCCAATACCTGCAATAAGGACATCATGGTTGCGATTTCAGGCAGACCAAAGTATTCCTCATCTGCATCAGAATACACCGGTATGCCCTTTTTTTGAAATGTTTCCGCTACGATACGGGATGTATTTTTGGCCTTTGGCAAAAGCACAGCAATATCTCGCCAACGGTAGGGTCTTTGCTGCTTTGTATCCTTATCCATCAACGGATGATTTCGTAATTTCAGTATGCATTCTGCTGCCAATTCTGCTTCACGATGGATTTTGGATGGAGCTTCATCCTCTGTGTCTTTATCAGCTTCTTCTTGGGAAGCAACAAGTACGTGCATCTCTACCGGCACTTCCTGTCCTGGTTCCCTGCCCGCTATCAGCATTGCTTCTTGATCATATTCGATTTCTGTCGCATCTTCCCGCATGACAGATGCAAATACCGTATTGACAGCTTGAATGACACTCCGGGAGGAACGAAAATTCTCCTGAAGCGCAATTCTGCGAAAAGATGCTTCTTCACTCAATGAAGAAACTTTAGCTTTCTGCAAAAATAACGTAGGGTCCGCCAATCGGAATCGATAAATACTCTGCTTAACATCACCCACAAGAAATGCATTTTTACCGCCATGTACATATTGCAAAATTGCTTCCTGAATGCCTGAGATGTCCTGATATTCATCGATAAATACTGCCTCAAAACGGCTCTGAACCGCTTTGCAAAGTTCCGGTACTTTTAAAACTGTAAGGGTTTTATGCTCCAAATCGGTGAAATCATAGACGTTTTTTTCACGCTTATAAGATTCATACGTTTTATGTAATTTGCGCACAATACGCATGAGGGATCTGACAGCTGTTTTCGTATGAAACAGGTCCGCTGCGCATAGGGATAAGTTCTTAGGCGCACCCTCAATAATCTTGCTGATGCTATCCCGTATCTTTGAACGCTTATTTTTCAGCGATTCGCCCCATGCAGCTGTGAGCATCTCCTTTTTCTTCATGCCAGGGAACCTTGGAAACTTACGAATTTTCCACGCTTCTTTTAATGCTTCCAAAGATTCTGCTGCTGCTGTGACCAATAGCTCAATTTGGCGGATATCCTCCTTTAGTAATTCTTCACAATCAAGATCAGCCCATGGATCAGATAAATCATTTAGCAAAGCCTGGGCAGCGTTCAAACTGCCCTCCAATTGTATTTTTAGGCTCCGTGCTATTTGTTTTGTCCATGGATGATTGATAAGATCATTTTCATCAGGAAAATTGGCCATTTGCTTATGCATCCAGCGCCAAGGATCGGGCAATGACATCAGAAATTGATAAAGAGCATTTACCATTTCGCAAATTGCTTCGTCACTGAACTGATCGGACAGCGCAAGAAATCCATCCTTGCCTTCTTCATGCATGGACAAGAGAACATCTTGCAGCGCTTGATTGTATATAGCCTCTTTTTCTCCGCCTTCAACAAGCCTTGCCATAGGATCTAGGCCAGCTGCTTGAAAATGCTCCCGTATCACTTGACCGCAAAACACATGCAGGGTGCTGATGGACGCTCTGTCAACCTTTAGCGCCTGTTCCCGTAAGGCAGTATCTATATCAACTGCTTCATTTAATGCTTTTTGTATGCGCTCCCGCATTTCTGCCGCTGCTGCACGTGTAAAGGTTACCACCAGCATTCGATCGACATGTACGCCATCATTTTTAATCAGTGACAGGATGCGTTCCACCAATACTGCTGTTTTGCCTGATCCGGCTGCAGCACTGACCAGCAGCATGTCATTGCGAGCATCTATTGCTTGCTGCTGCGCTTGTGTCCATAAAGGCATATGAACTCCACCTCCCACTGATACATATTGTATCGTATCCCAGAAATATTGTAAACTGAGCCATGTTTCACGTGAAACAATCAATCGCACTCCTTACACCAGTTTGTTTCACGTGAAACAATTTCGTGTATGACCATATTATCCCCTGGGGAATATCGTCTTGGTGATATTCGTTGTGCTCTGTCAGCACGTATGATAAAATACTCACGTTATTACCTATTTTGTAGAAAAAAGGCGGGCGACACATTATGCCGACTACGTCCTTTGATAAGGAATCTATCAAAAAGAGTATTTTGGGAAAATTGCAGCGTTATAATGGTCGTACCATTGCTGAAGCTACCTCCCAGCAGATATATACAGCCTTGGCATCTACTGTCCGGGACCAGATTATGCAAAAATGGATGATCGCCCGGGAAGAGCGAAGAGAAAGCAAAGCAAAACGTTTGTATTATCTCTCCGTAGAATTTTTGATGGGAAGAACCTTGTACTGCAACATATTAAACCTCTGTAGTACAGCTATATATAAGGAAGCGATTGCAGAACTGGGCCTTGATCTGAATGTTATTTTGAAGGAAGAGCCAGAGCCGGGCCTTGGAAACGGCGGATTGGGAAGACTGGCTGCATGTTTTCTGGATAGCTTATCATCTCTTGATTTGCCTGCGATGGGCTGCACCATTCGTTATGAATATGGTCTGTTCCGGCAGAAAATGGTGGATGGCCAACAGGTGGAGCTTCCGGATGACTGGCTGATAAACGGGAACGTGTGGGAAATGGCAGTCCCTGAAGATGCCTGTGAGGTACACTATGGCGGTCGCCTGGAGGAAACTGTTGAAAACGGCGTTCGTAAATTCCATCTCAAGGATTACTTTACCGTAGAAGCTGTTCCCTATGATATGCCTGCTGTTGGATATGATACGGATACCGTTAACTCCCTGAGGATGTGGCGCGCCCGTTCCCCCAAAGGCATTGATCTTTGCTCCTTTGGGCAAGGGAATTATATCAGGGCCACCCAGGAAATTGAATTAGCGGAAGTTATCAGTAAGGTGCTGTATCCTGAAGATAACCACTATGAAGGCAAGCTGCTGCGTTTGAAACAGCATTATTTCTTTACCAGTGCCACAGTTCAATATGCCATTAAATCCTTCAAGCGGCAGTATGGCAATGACTTTTTCCTGCTGCCGGATAAGGTCTCTTTTCATGTTAATGACACCCACCCAGGATTGGTGATTCCGGAATTGATGCGCATCCTGATGGATGAAGAAGGACTAGGCTGGGAAGAAGCTTCGGATATTACCCAGCGCACAGTAGCTTATACCAACCATACCATTATGGCTGAGGCTTTGGAAAAATGGCCTGAAGACATGGTACAAAAC
>JAEYQQ010000046.1 GCA_023409955.1 Bacillota bacterium
CCTGTGGTGTATGTATCCCATAGCCGTGATGAAGCATATAGGCTGTGTGATGATATGGCGATTATGGAAAACGGCAGGATCTTACTTCAAGGAGCAAAAGCACAGGTGTTTGGAAATCCGTTTTTTGAGGCATGTGCCCGCTTAACAGGCTGCAAGAATATTTCCAAGGCGGTAAAGCAGGGCGATCATCAAGTGTATGCCGTGGATTGGAACCTTTTGCTTGCCACAGGGGAGGCAGTACCGGATGATATTTCAGCAATTGGCATACGAGCACATGACTTATAACCTGGTAGTAAAGGAGCGGTCAACTCTTTTGCGCTGCAGTTGTACTACTGTCTGAAATGCCCTTTTCTTATACGGTGCTGGTAGGGAATGCAGCTGCACCTATTCAGTGGGAGACCAGCCGTTGTCATCAGGATAATCTTGAATTGACAGGTGTACCGGAATGGCTGGCGTTTCCGCCAGAGAAGCTGCTGCTGCTCAGAGCATAGAATCATAAAGTATATACACCAAAAGGAACCATCGCTGTTGATGGTTCCTTTTGGTGTTGGTTGCTGGATAACAGGCTTGAATAAGAATGTGGTTCTAAGCCTGATAATCTTTTTGAATAGAAAATGCGCCCTGATCCAGACAAATATTGCATGGTAATTGCAAGCCATATCATGTATAATATTACAGCCTACACAGGGACAGTCATATAGTATAAAAGTAACCTGGATGGCAGCCTAAAGCGGCATAAACATTGGGAGGGTCGAAATACTTACTGCTCCGCTGAAGGCCAATTCTTCATCAAAGTAAACAAGCCCTATGACCCCTTATACTACTTTTTCGATTATGACGAGAGCGAGAACAAGCTTCTTTGAGCTCAGCCCATGTGATCCTGTATATGATGTGAACAGGAAAATACAAATGATTAATGTAAAGTGGTGATAGTATATGAATATAGGTGTGGATCTTGGCGGGACAAACCTACGTGTAGCCATGGCAGATGAGAATGGACAGCTTTGCCATGTGCTAAAAACAGATACGCCTGCAGCTGCGGGACCGGAGGCAATTGTAAGGTGCATTTCCGAACAAGTTCAGCGGCTTCCAGACTGGCAGATAGCAGACAGCATTGGCATTGGTGCACCCGGAGGGGCAGATATCAAAAGGGGAACGATTTTGATGGCCAGCAACCTTCCCGGCATGGATGGATATCCGTTGGTCAATATGCTGAAGGAGCTGCTTCATAAGCCTATTTACTTGGAAAATGATGCCAATGCTGCTTGTCTAGGGGAGGCGCTGGCTGGTGCCGGCAAAGGCTTTGATTCAATGGTGTATTTGACCATCTCCACCGGTATCGGCGGAGGAATCTATGACCATGGCCGGCTGCTTCGCGGCGGAAGGGGATTTGCCGGTGAGTTTGGGTGCATAAGCGTCAATCCATGTTATGATAGCCGAAATCAATTGCCCCCCGGTGCGGTGGAAAGTGAGGCTTCAGGTACGGTACTGATAGAAAAGGCGTCTGCGCTGCTGGGCAGAAAGGTTGCCCACGCCGGTGAGGTGTTCAGTCAGGCGGCGGCTGGAAATGCAGCTATGCAAAAAATCGCAGATGATTTCGTTTTACATATCGCTGTGACTTTAAGCAACCTAGCCTGTGTGCTGGATCCGCAGTTATTTGTGCTGGGCGGAGGCGTAATGAATAGCAGCGATTTGTTTTTGAGCAGTTTGCAGCAGCGCTTCCGGGATATGGTACATGAAATCTACAAGGATATCCCGATCCGCATGTCTGCACTGTCGGATGCGGGGCTCATTGGTGCTGCTATGCTCAGCCGCATGGAATCGTTTCATTGACGCAAAAACCATGGTATGGGGCTTAGAATGAAAATTTGGGCGGGTTCTGAAGCGTATTGCTTTAGAACCCGTTTATTTATCATTTTTACTTTCATCATTACGGTACTAATTAATCTTCATCCTGAAGGGAATGAAAATACGGTAAGACATACACCAAAAATGCTGCAAATTTGGTAGCATGGCAGATGGCATTTGAATAGTATGAATTGGAGGTGGACGCATCTCCAGTAATGTTGTAGGTGATTTTTTATGTCAAATGAAGAAAATGCTTTGGGGTATTGTTACGATCAAAACCAACCGGAATGTTGTTGTCAAAAACCAAGACACAAAAGGGAAGTAGCGCTAAACGCAGCTGGCGGTTCCGCCGGCCCGCTGCCGCTGATAACGACTACTCTTGCAAGTCCTATCAATGTGGTGACAACATCAATTGATACAACCGGCATTGGCAATACAAACAACCTGCTGAAGTTTACCAGCACCATCAGCTTGCCGCTTGGCATATCTGTAACGCTGAACTTCCAAATTCAGCGCGTCTATAATAATGGATCATCAATCAATGTCGGTTCAACCTACACATTCTCCACTAGTGTCAATGTGTTGGAGTCTGAGTCGTTCGCATTCCAATTTATGGACGCAAATGCACCGGAGGGCTTTTACACCTATTCTGTCAATCTGTCCACCAACTCTATTATTGACGTAACGCCAGGTGCTACTGTCAGCGCAGTTTTAAGCGTACTTGCTGTTGCGGTATAAAGCGAAACTACTAAAGCCGGGGCACCCTGGTGTGGATGTCCCGGAAAGTTTTGGTTGCAAGAACTATTGCTTATCATTCAAGCGGTAAGGCAATGAGCCCATTCTATTATCTACTAATTGGGGCAGCTGGATGGGTGCAGCATACTGATCCAGCATCTATTGCACTTGAGGTATGTTGTGCCGATTAGTATAACAATAAAGCAGAACGCCTTTTCACACTGAAAAGCAGTATGGCATAGAGTATAGTGGGATAAAAACCTACCGCGTAGAACCCAGAAGATTCTGCTGAAATACGTGAGGTGAAAAAAATGGGCAAATGTGATTGTGGCAAGAAAGAATGCTTCCGTTGGTTCTGGGATGACAGGATGTGCAAATGGCGCCTTCTGTTCTGGGATCACCATCGTTGCTGCTGGGCTGATTTCTGCTCTGGCTGCTGCGTAGATTGCTAAATCATCATAAAAAGGTTCAATCCCGTCCATCGCTTTTGATGGACGGGCGTTTTCATTAATTTGCATTCATTAATGGCAGCCATTATGTTATATGGTTGATGTCGATAGGGTCTTGATGGACCATCTGTTTCAATGCGCTTGGGCGACGGTTTTTCTTTTCTTCATAGAGCAAACGGTCGGCGTTACTGATGATTTTGCTGATCTCCAATCCCTGCCTGCATGTGAATTCTGCAATGCCTGTTGAGACCTCCACAAAATATGGCTTGCCTGAAGTACGATTGTATTCATCAAAGGCATCTTTGAGCCTTTCACGAAACATTGCCTGAAAGTCTGAATGATCCGTAATAAACAAGCCGACAAATTCATCGCCGCCCAGCCGTGCAACCAGATCGCTACTGCGCACTGTTTTTTTCAGAATATCGCTTACGACGCAAATGGCATCATCACCAGATGCATGACCGAAATTGTCGTTGATTTCCTTTAAGTGATCCATGTCCATAAAAGCACAAAAAGCTTGCTTGCCGAGATGATCTCTGTTCATGCGTATGGCGCGCTCGATAAATCCCCGGCGATTGTACACATTGCATAGCGGGTCATACTCGGATAGGAAGTTCAATATTTCGATCCTTTCACGGATATGTTCCAGCTCTCTGCCAACAATTCTTTCTTTTCCTTTTAGGTCCAGAAAATTGATCAGTATGCCAAGCTGCAAGCCAATCACATGGAGAAGAGGGATCTTTTCCTTGCTTGCCTGGCACAGGAGGATCCCGTACTGCATGTCTCCGGAGAAAATACTGAAGCTTATTAAGTGATCGATGTTTTTCAAGTTGGGGAGGTTGCGCAGTGTGTTGTCTTTATCAATCACAGGCATCCGTGAACGTGGATAGGCTTTGGATATACTGCCGCATATGTAGGCGGCCAGCATTAACTTTTCCGGAATGCTGTTCGGGTTTGATTTCCTCATAACCTGTGGTTCCGGTAGCAGGCATATATATACATTATCCAGACCGATGCTGTTCAGCCTTTCTACAACATTTTGAAAAACGCCTTCATCCTCATCTTCCAGTACAACCAAATCGCGAATAAACTCAGGAACGAACCAAGCTTGGGCCCGCAAACTCTCAAATCGCTTTTCGGCTTCGCGCATTTCATATGCATAAAAGAAACCCTGGATACATAGCAGAATGCGGTACAGCCTTTTCATTCTAGGCAGCGTTTGATGATCTGATGCTTGCAGCAGATAGTTATTAAGTCGCGCAGCAATCAAAGCGCCTTCGCTTTTTAGTTCTACGGCAAACCCGGTAAGCCAAGAGTCTAGCGCTTGCTCATCCAGCGGTGCTAACGGATTTTCAAATACAAGGGATGTGATATGGTCCATGAGCTGCCCGATCAAGTTTGCCAGGTGTTCCTGTTCACCATGGGTGTACATTTGCATAAGATCTGTCTGCAAATGCTTGAGTATACTGCAAAGGTGCGCGGACTCATCCAGTTCATCTGTATCAAACACACCGGTGTTCCCCATGTAATTGCAACCGCAGGAGTTACGTATTTGCAGCGTAGTACTTAGCTTAATGGGGCTGGGGGTCTTACCCTGGGCCAAGGCGATTGACTGCATGAGTGCTAGTTCACCGGTCCGATATGCATTTTGCGAAATGGTGGTCAAAGGTGGTGTCATGGTTCTGCCTGTTGTAAAGTTATCAAACCCTGTAATGGCGATATCCTTGCCAATTCTCAGACCGTGCTGAACGCAAACCCTATAGCCTGCCTTTGCCATTTCATCATTGCAAAAAGCGATGGCTTCAAGGCCTGGGTGATCCATAATCAGCGTGGATACCTGTTTGTCAATAAAACCGGATAGGTCACCATGAGCAATCATGCCCTCATCCACCACAATACCATGTTTTATGAGGGTGTCGCGATATGCACGTTCCCGCTCCATGGCTTCGGGATGTTCTTTCGGCCCGGAAAAGTATGCGATTTTTTTATATCCATGCTCCAGTATCAAATGCTCAAGGCATTGACAGCTGCTGCTATAGTTGTCGATGGTAATACAGGACTTGCCCGGGCCATCAATGATGATTTCTTTCTGAAGTGCCACATAAGCAGAACCTTCAAATCGCTTGAGGAATTGCTGGTATTCAGTATCGCTATCAAATCCGGAAAGTGAACCGCATGAAATAATATACGCATCTGCCCCGACCAGGCCCGCGTAATCATATATGCTGTTGTAGCGGGAGACAGTTTCATGCTCCTTGTCCGGATTGACAGAGATGCTATGCTTTTGCTTTCCTGTCATATAAAAAATGTGAACGCTTTCCCTCTTTGCTGCGTCGTTAATGCCATTCATCAGTTCCAACGTAAAATCATAGCTAACGTCACCGATCATGACACAAATCGTTTTTCTTTTTTCAGGCGTTATGTTTGTCATCAATAATATCCCCTTATTCAACTGTCGCAAAATGAAACATTAAATTGTGTTATGATCAGACATAAAGCGTTCGCTGCTATTGCTTTTATGGTAGCGGTATATAGTGGGATTGTCAAGGGTAGATTGTCGGAAGATGATAGCCTGTATCAAGAAATTTGAAAAACCGCCGAAAATTGATGCTTTCAGCGGTTTAATCACTTCATATTTGCAATTAATCCCTGGGGGAACGGGCCATGACCACCAGCCGGTCAATGCTTCCGGCACGCTTACAGGTGCTGAGCGTTATAATACTGTCACCTAATTGAACCTGACCCACTTGAATGCTGGCATAGGTCGCAATATAGTCGTTCAATTCAGCTACTGCATCCTGTTTGGTTGTGGTAAATGAACTGTAACAAAGCATGGCGGGATGGTGCAGCGGTTTTATGTCGATTTGGAATACGGCTATCACTTCATATTCCGCTCGCGTATTCAGGGTATCAAAGGATATCGTTGAATGCTCGGCTAGATATTCTGGGTCCAGATATTGTGTTACCTGTGCAAACATTTGACCTGAGCGCATGTTATGGGCATACAGGATCAGGTTGGACGCGCGATCCTCGTAATCACATCTTGCGTCCAGAAACGGAAGCCCGGCAAATGAATATC
>JAEYQQ010000085.1 GCA_023409955.1 Bacillota bacterium
TGATCCGTCAAAAAGGAAAAAGGGGTCACCGGCTCATCGCCGGGCTGCGGCTCCATCTTTGAAAAATCAATGGACCGCACATCTACCCTGGCTGGCGTGCCTGTTTTAAACCTTCGAAGCTCAAAACCCAAATCCGTAAGGGCAGCAGAAAGAAAATTGGCTGCAAGAAGCCCTTGGGGACCGCTTTCCCAGTTTGTCTCACCAATAATGATCCGGCTTTTCAGATATACGCCGCTGGCAATGACTACCGCCGGACATTCCACCGTTTCCCCAGTGGTTGTCATTATGCCGCTGATCGCTCCGTTTTTTGTAAGAATGCGACAGATTTCCCCCTGGCGAACGGTAAGATTGGGCTGGGAAAACAGCGCAGCACGCATGCGGTTTTGATAGGCCTGCTTGTCCGCTTGTGCCCGAAGGCTGTGCACAGCTGGTCCTTTCCCGAGGTTCAGCATGCGGCTTTGTAAAAATGTATCGTCTATGGCCCGTCCCATCTCCCCGCCTAAGGCATCCAGCTCCCGGACCAGATGGCCCTTGGAGGTGCCCCCAATGACTGGGTTACAGGCCATTAATGCAATGGCATCGATGTTTAATGTATATAAAAGAGTCGGTATACCCATGCGTGCGGCAGCCAGCGCAGCCTCACAGCCGGCGTGACCCGCCCCCGCAACTACCAGCCGGTAATCCATGTACGTTCTCCTTTCACCCTATAAAAACGCACTCATTATACCACGCAGAGAAAGGCGTGCATAGAAAAAATTCGGGTCTGAACAGCTTGCATAATTTGGTAATCAAAAACGTCTTTGAAATAACATTTATATAAGAAGAAACCCTTTTCTTTTATCGCCCAAAATGGTATAATTGTAGTTGGAATTTATCAGTGGACGGTGGAAAATGCCATGATGCTGCACCTGGGTTTAGACCGCACTATCCCCTTTTCCAAGGTGGTCGCTCTCATTGACTTAACCCGTGAAAAGACCAGGGATACAAGCATGGTCATGAATAACTATAAAGCGGCAGGCCGGCTGCAAAACTTAGGCGAACCGGTCAAGTCCATGGTATTGATTGAGGATAAGAATGAGCAATGGTGCTATCTGTCTCCCATATCAGTTCGCACCTTATTCCGCAGGGTCCACGCAAATCTAGGATAAGCGCAGGTGGTTATGATGAGTGAGTTCCCCATGGAGGCAAACCCCCTGGGTTCACCCGCATCAAACAGTCAGAATGCGGGTCACGCCAACCATTATGATGAAACACAGATTCAGGTGCTGGAAGGGCTGGAGGCGGTACGTAAGCGTCCCGGCATGTACATCGGCTCTACCGACGTTAGAGGCCTGCACCATTTGGTGTACGAGATTGTTGATAACTCAATAGACGAGGCCTTGGCAGGCTATTGCACCGACATCCATGTAACCCTTCATAAAGATATGAGCCTGAGCGTCAAGGATAACGGCCGCGGCTTCCCGGTGGGCATACACCCCAAAATGGGTCGCCCAGCTGTTGAGGTTTGCTTGACCGTGCTCCACGCAGGCGGCAAGTTTGGCGGCGAAGGGTACAAGGTATCCGGCGGCCTCCACGGCGTAGGTGCCTCTGTTGTAAATGCCTTGAGCAGCAAGCTGATGGTGCAGGTATATCAAGACGGTAAAATTTATCAGCAGGAATATGCCAGGGGCAAAATCCTTTATGATTTGAAGGTCATTGGCGAAACCGACCGCACCGGAACCACGATTCAATTCTGGCCGGATGTGAAGAGCGAAGAAGTCCCCGATGGCATATTTGAGACAGGGGATTTCCAATTTGATGTGCTCTCAACACGCATGCGGGAAATGGCCTTTTTGAACAAGGGCGTGCGCATCGTTCTTAGGGATGAGCGTCCGGATGAGCCTGTTGAAAAAAATTATCATTATGAGGGCGGAATTCGTGAGTTTGTAAAATATTTAAACCGTAACAAGGAAGTGCTTTTCCCCGAGCCCATTTATATGGAGGGCGTCAAAAACACCATCACCGCGGAAGTTGCACTGCAATATAACGACAGCTATGCAGAGAACGTTTATACCTTTGCTAACAATATTCATACACCAGAGGGCGGCACCCACTTGATGGGCTTTAACAGCGCCTTAACCCGGGTCATTAACGACTATGGCCGCAAGTACAAGATCTTAAAGGAAGCCGACAGCAACTTAAAGGGCGAGGATGTTCGGGAAAGCATGACAGCTATCATCAGCGTCAAGCTGATGGATCCCCAGTTCGAAGGTCAGACCAAGAGCAAACTGGGTTCCAGCGAGGTTCGCGGTGTGGTGGATTCCATGGTTTCCGAGCAGCTTTCCACCTATCTGGAGGAGAACCCCTCCATCGCAAGAGCCATTATGGACCGCTGCCTGGGCGCTGCCAGGGCCCGTGAGGCTGCCCGTAAGGCACGAGACCTTACCCGCCGCAAAACAGTTTTGGAATCCGCTAGTCTACCCGGCAAGCTGGCCGACTGCTCTGAGCGCGACCCCAGTAAGTGCGAAATCTTTATTGTAGAAGGCGACAGCGCCGGCGGCAGTGCCAAAACCGGCCGTGACAGGCACTTCCAGGCCATTTTGCCACTGCGGGGCAAAATTCTCAACGTAGAGAAGACCAGGCTGGACAAAGCCCTTTCCAATGCAGAAATCAAGGCCATGATCACAGCCTTTGGCTGCGGCATCGGCGATGATTTCAACCCGGACAAGCTCCGTTACCACCGCATCGTATGCATGACGGACGCTGACGTGGACGGAAGCCATATCCGCATCCTGATGCTCACCTTCTTCTACCGTTATATGCGCCCCCTCATTGAGCAGGGCTATGTGTATATCGCCATGCCTCCTCTGTACAAGGTGACAAAGCAAAAGCAGGAGCATTACGTCTATAACGATCAAGAACTGGAACAGCTGCTAACACGAATTGGCCGTGACCCCAAACCGGAGATCCAGCGCTACAAAGGCTTGGGTGAAATGAGCAGCGAGCAGTTATGGACCACCACCATGAACCCGGAAACCCGTACCAT
Source organism: Bacillota bacterium (assembly GCA_023409955.1). Taxonomy (GTDB): domain Bacteria; phylum Bacillota; class Clostridia; order Christensenellales; family Aristaeellaceae; genus JAEWAH01. Next base: position 3,026 of record JAEYQQ010000085.1, read on the forward strand.
GATGCGGGTCACCGCGGAAGACGCCATGGCCGCCGATGAGGTATTTACCCTCTTAATGGGCGACAAAGTGGAGCCCCGCAGGGAATTCATTGAGGAGAATGCAACCCTGGTCACCGACCTGGACATTTAAAAGCCGCAACACAGTTGCTGTACATGAGGTGAAAGCATGATCGAGGATCGCCTGATACCCATCGACCTGGAAAAAGAGGTTAAGCGGTCGTTTATCTCCTATGCCATGGCCGTTATCATCAACCGTGCCCTGCCCGATGTTCGGGACGGCTTGAAGCCCGTTCACAGGCGTATTTTATACGCTATGAACGAATTGGGCATGACCCCTGATAAACCCTTTCGTAAATCTGCCCGTATCGTTGGCGATGTTCTGGGTAAATATCATCCCCACGGCGACACCGCGGTGTATGATGCCATGGTACGCTTGGCCCAGGATTTTTCAACCCGCTATTTATTGGTGGAAGGCCAGGGCAACTTTGGCTCCGTAGACGGTGACGGTGCGGCTGCCATGCGTTATACCGAAGCCCGCATGAGCAAGCTCTCTACACACCTGCTGGGGGAAATCGATAAGGATACGGTAGACTTCTACCCGAACTTTGACGAAACACTGATGCAGCCTGCTGTACTGCCCAGCCGTTACCCCAACCTATTGGTTAACGGCTCCAGCGGTATCGCCGTGGGTATGGCCACCAACATCCCGCCCCATAACCTTCGGGAAGTGGTGAACGGTGTTATCTGTATGATCGATAACCCAGATGCCACGCTGGATGATATTATGGAGCACATAAAGGGCCCCGACTTCCCCACCGGCGCTACGATCCTGGGACGCAGCGGTATACGGGAGGCCTACCATACAGGACGTGGCCGAATAATTACCAGGGCAAAGTCTGATATCGAACCTATGCAAAACGGCCGCAACCGTATTGTGGTCACTGAGATTCCCTATATGGTCAACAAAGCCCGGCTGGTGGAAAAAATCGCCGAGCTGGTACACGAAAAGCGATTGGAAGGCATCTCCGACATCCGCGATGAAAGTGACCGCAAGGGTATGCGCATCGTAATTGAGCTGAAAAAGGATGTTCAGCCCGCCATTATATTGAACTACCTGTACAAGCATACTCAAATGCAGGAGACCTTCGGCGTTATTATGCTTGCGCTGGTTAACGGTCGTCCTCAAGTACTATCCCTTCGCGAAATGCTGTACCACTATATCGAGCACCAGAAGGACGTCGTCACCCGCCGCACCAGATACGAGCTGGACAAGGCGCAGCAGCGTTCACACATCTTGGAGGGGCTGCTCAAGGCGCTGGACCATATTGACGAAATCGTACACATTATCCGCTCCAGCAAGGATACAGCATCTGCCCGGCAATCGTTGATTGACACCTTTGCGTTTTCGGAAAAGCAGGCTCAAGCCATATTGGATATGCGCCTTGCCCGCTTGACAGGCCTTGAAGGCGAGCGTTTGCAGGAAGAGTATGACGAACTGGCAAAGACCATTGCATATCTCTCCTCAATTCTGTCTGACGAAGGACTTCTGATGAATGTCATCAAGGAAGAGATATCCGCCATCCGCGATAAATTTGGCGATGACCGGCGCACTGAGCTGACTTCCATCGAGGGAGAAATCGACATTGCTGATCTTATCCAGCAGGAGGATATGGTTGTTACCCTCACCCACTTTGGATATGTCAAGCGTCTGCCCAAGTACACCTATCGGGCTCAGAATCGGGGCGGCAAAGGCGTTATGGCCATGACCACCAGGGATGAGGATTACGCCGAGCAGCTGCGGGTTATGAGCACCCATGACGACATCATGTTCTTTACCAACCTGGGCCGTGTGTATACCCTCAAATGCTTCCAGATTCCCGAAGCTGGGCGAACCGCGCGGGGTACCGCTATTGTCAACCTGTTGCAGTTGACCGGCGGCGAAAAAGTTACTACCATGATCCCCATGCCTGATGAAACCGAAGGCCGCTTCCTGATGATGGCAACCCGGGACGGCATGATCAAGAAAACATCTATGGATGAGTTTTCCAACCTGCGCCGCAGCGGCCTCATTGCCATCACTCTTAAGGAAGGGGATGAACTGGTGGATGTGGAGCTTACCGACGGTCAGCGCGAGCTGCTCATCGGTAGCCGTTTGGGGAAAGCCATCCGCTTCAGCGAGGCACATATTCGCAGCACTGGCCGTTCCAGTATGGGTGTTAGCTCCATGCGACTGGATGACGGGGATACCGTAATCTCCATGGTTGTCGTTGAAGAAGGCGCTCAGGTGCTGAGTATTACAGCCAACGGCTTTGGCAAGCGCACCGAGGTGGACGAATACCGTGAACAGGGCCGTAACGGCAAGGGTATCATCGCCATGAATCTGACAGACAAAACAGGTCCCTTGGCCGCACAGCTGCTGGTACAGCCTGGTGAAGACATTTTGCTCATCACAGACGATGGTACCATCATCCGCACCAGCGTAGACGACATCCGTGTCTGCGGCCGAAACACCCAAGGCGTACGCCTGATGCGCGTGGCTGATGGCAGCCAAGTGGTGGGCGTTGCTCGGGCTGAAGCCGAGGAAGAAGAAGATATTGCGGTTGCTGAAACGGAAGTTGGAACCGAAGTCGAAGCTGACACTGAGGCAGAAGTCATAACAGAAACAGAACCTGGGAACGAGAAAATAAAGGAGTAGTAACTGCTATCGGGGAGGCCTTCTTCAAAAAGGAGACCTCCCCGAACTCCATCAGGATTTGTGTTCAATCCATCCTTTTGATATAAGGGTGCGAGATGACTTACAAGGCCAAGTAACGGCGAATCACCCAACTGCCTAAGTCAATAATTTTTACAAAGCAATATTGATACAAAAGGAGGATTTAAGTATGCCGCTTTACATAAAACGCCTTTCCCCTATCGATGGCTCCGATATCTTCGCACTGACACAGGCCATTCCCAAAGAGGAGAACGGCTTTTACAACCCTGCCAACGGCCTTACCTATGAGGAATTCCGCACTTGGCTTGCACAGCAGCACGAGATCTCCCAGGGAATAGGCCTTGCGGAAGGCTGGGTCCCTCAAATCATTTACTGGCTGTACGACGACGATCGGCCTGCGGGCATGTGCAAGCTGCGGACACGCCTTACGGAGGCACTGCTAAACGGCGGCGGAAACATTGGCTATACCATTGCTCCCTTCGCCAGAGGCAAAGGTTATGGCAAGGAGCAGCTGCGTCTAGTATTGCAGGAAGCCAGGATGCAGGGCCTTTCAAAAGTGCTGATTACCGCCAATAATGATAACCAAGCTTCCATCGGCGTGGCCCTTGCTAACAGCGGTGAAATTGAACGAGTAACAGAGGATAAGCATTTTATATGGATCACCCTATAAAAGAAAACCGTTCTTCCGAAAAGGAGAGCGGTTTTCTGCTTCACGCAACAGTAATATAACTCTTGAAACGAAACACCCTGCCTGAATATCAAGCAGGGTGTTATTGTTATAAAGCCTTTTCCAGCCGATTTATACCAACCTCTATCCTGCGCAAGGTCTCACTTTTGCCCAGAAGGTAGGCAATCTCGATGGCACCGCCGGGGGTGTTGGCCTGGCCGCTGATGGCGATACGGAGGGGCCACAAGATTGTTCCATTCTTTTTACCGCTATCCGCAATGGCCGCCATGACAGCTTCATGAATGGATGCTTCTGTCCAATCAGTGATCGCCTCCAGCACAGGCTTCATCATAAGCAAAGCATCCAGTGATACAGGTATGTCAGTTTTCATTTTTTTGTGGGTGTAAATTTCCAAATCGTAATCCGGCAATTCCTTAAGGAACCGTACCATATCCGGCACCCGGTTGAATACCTCGGTGCGCCCCTGCATCAGTTCTGCCAAGCGCCTATAGTCCATGTTTTTGCCTGCAAGCACCTGGTCGAACCATGGTGTGGCCATTTGAATATACGCTTCAAAATCCATCTTGCGGATGTACTCGCTGTTGAACCAGGTGAGCTTCTCCATGTTGAAGATAGCAGGTGCCTTATTCAAGCCCTTAAGGTCAAAGACCTCCACCAGCTCATCCAGGGTAAAAAACTCACGGTCATCCCCCGGGCTCCAGCCCAGTAGTGCAATGAAGTTGATGATGGCTTCCTTCACATAGCCCATGCCCAGCAGGTCTTCAAAGGACGGGTCGCCATAGCGTTTGGAAAGCTTACGGCTGGTATCCTTCATCACTACTGGCAGATGTACATAGGTAGGCTTATCCCACCCAAAGGCCTCATAGAGCAGATTATATTTGGGAGTGGAAGAAAGATACTCCGTTCCCCGCATCACATGGGTAATGCCCATCAAATGATCATCAATGACATTGGCGAAGTTGTAAGTTGGCAGGCCATCCGCCTTGATGAGCACATTGTCATCCAAGGTCTCACATGGGGCTTCCACATGACCGTACAGGGCATCCTCAAAGGAAGCTGTGCCCGTCAGCGGAATGTTCTGGCGGATGACGTATGGCTCGCCAGCGTCCATTCTGGCCTTGACTTCATCCTTGCTCAAATGCAAACATTGTTTATCATACTTAAAGGTCTCGCCCTTGGCCTGGGCCGCAGCCCGGCGTTGTTCGATTTCCTCCTTGGTGCAAAAGCAAGGATATGCCCCACCCTTTTCAATGAGTTCCATGGCATAGGGCAGGTACAGGTGCTTGCGCTGGGTCTGAATATAGGGGCCGTAATTGCCGCCCACATCAGGGCCTTCGTCGTAAAACAACCCTGCCGCCCGCATGGACTTGTAAATGAGGTCTACCGCGCCGGGAACCTCGCGCTCCTGATCGGTATCCTCAATGCGCAATATGAATGTGCCGTTGTTTTTTCTGGCATATAAATACGTGTACAGCGCCGTCCGTAAACCGCCCAGGTGCAAATAACCTGTGGGGCTGGGCGCAAATCTTGTGCGAACCATACGGCTTCCTTTCTGCAGGGGCACTGACCCTGCACAACCCTGTCCAAGAATCTCATCCTTGGAAACCGATTCAATCGATGAATTCCCGATTACACTCAGCATTTTTTCTTCAAAAGAAAAAGCAAATAAAGCTTTCCGGCTGACATTTAACCTTCTAAATCAGCAATAGCAGACCTAAGGGACGATATTCCCTGCAGAATTACTTGTTAACCTTTGCCCAGCTGTCCTTAAGGGTTACCGTGCGGTTGTAAACAAGCTTTCCGGCATTGGAATCAATATCCTTGCAGAAATACCCCAAACGCAAGAACTGGAAGGTATTACCGATTTCAGCTTTTGCCAAGGCCGGCTCACAAAATCCATTTGCAACAACCAGGCTGCTTTTGTTCAAGCGGCTCAAGAAGTCCTTCTTGTCGGAGACAGCCTTTTCAGTGGCTTCGTCTTCATCTGTATCTTGATCGTTTTCATCAGCCAGCAACGGTTCGTAGAGCCTGGCTTCCATAGGTACAGCATCGGCTGCGTTTACCCAATGCAGCGTGCCCTTGACCTTGCGGGAAGCACCTTCGCTGCCGCTGCGGCTTTCCAGGTCTGCGGTGCAGCGAAGCTCCACCACAATGCCATTATCATCTTTTACAAGCTCATCGCAGCGGATGATATAGGCACCCTTTAAGCGCACCTCACCGCCTGGGTAGAGGCGGAAGAACTTCTTTACCGGTACTTCCATAAAATCATCCTGCTCAATATACAGTTCACGGCCAAAGGTTACCTGACGGCTGCCAAGCTCCGGATGTTCTGGATGGTTTTCCATCTCAATATCATCCGTCTTTCCTTCTGGCCAGTTGGTCAAAACGATTTTCAGAGGATTCAATACGGCCATGGCCCTGGGTGCTTTATTGCCAAGGTCCTCCCGCACACAGTGCTCTAAAAGTGCAAAGTCAACCGTGCTGTCAGCCTTGTTAATGCCAATGCGATCCACAAAATCACGGATTGCAGCTGGGGTATAACCACGGCGGCGCATGGCGCAAAGGGTGGGCATACGGGGATCGTCCCAGCCGGATACATACCCTTCTTCCACCAGCTTACGCAGATACCGCTTACTCATGATGGTGCGGGTGATGTTCAGCCGTGCAAATTCGATCTGCCTGGGTCTACCGGGCAACATGTGAGCGGATTTTTCCACCACCCAATCATATAAAGGCCGGTGATCCTCATACTCCAAGGAACACATGGAATGAGTAATGCCTTCCAGTGCATCGCCGATGGGATGAGCAAAATCGTACATGGGATAGATGCACCATGTTTTGCCTGTGCGGTGATGTTCCTTGTACAGTATGCGGTACATAGCCGGATCCCGCATGTTGATGTTAGGGGATGACATGTCGATCTTTGCCCTTAATATATACCGGCCTTCTGAGAATTCACCAGCACGCATACGGCTGAATAATTCCAGACTTTCCTCAACTGGGCGATCACGCCAGGGGGAGTTCTTGCCGGGAGATGTCAAAGTACCCCTGTACTCCCGCATCTGCTCCTGAGTCAGCTCATCCACATAGGCCAAGCCGCGTTTGATCCAGTCCACAGCGATTTCATAGCATTTTTCATAATAATCGCTGGCATAGAATAGGCCGCCGTTCCAGTCAAAACCAAGCCAGCGGATGTCGGCCATGATGCCATCTACATATTCCGTTTCTTCCTTGGCTGGGTTAGTATCATCAAACCGCAGATTGCACAGGCCATCAAACTTCTCTGCTGCACCAAAATCAGCAACCAAGGCTTTGCAGTGGCCAATGTGAAGGTATCCGTTGGGTTCGGGAGGGAAACGTGTGTGCACGCGTTGGTAACGGTGTTCCGCCAGATCTTGTTCTATGGCGTCCCAAATAAAATTCGAACGTGCTGCTTCGTTTTCCATAAAATTACCTCCCGTTTCATATTTTGCATTTTTTGTGTTTTTCCAATTGCTTGGGGCATTGAATCATTATATCCGCTGCTGACTTAAAATACAATACAAGTAATTGCATTTCCATTGCTACCAACAAAAAATTTTGCTGAATAGTATCAGCAAATTTATGTTTATTTTTACCATTTTTTCATGATTGCAGAATATCCCACCGCTTGACAACATCGCCAAACATGTATACAATGTTTAAAATGGTAAGGAATCCGCCATGTTTGGGAGATGAAGGAGATGTCCTGCTATTTTTTTGGGGATACAGAAGCTCTTCCGCCCATCACGCTCAAAGTGGAAGGCTTGCACGAGCCTGATCCATTGGCGTGCCAGAGCGGCGTATGGATACATGCAGCCGGCAGCGCAATGCTAGAAACCGGGAAATATCCCGTTGCTCCCCGCAGCCAGTGGCGATGGGTTGCTGCCGAAAGCGGCAAGTTGGAAGTGTTTCAGGATGACAATGCAGTGCTTGCCTTTACAGAAGGCGAGTGCTTTGCTATACCTCCATCTGCCAGCATTGCACTTGCATCTGCTGGTGAATCACGCATTTTGTGGCTAGCGATGGATGGCCCCCTGGCTCCCACCTTTTTAACAAGGATGGGTGTTCTATTACATACGCCAATCAAGCAAGGGGCACTGCCTTCCCAGTTGTATCTTACTAGGCAAATTGTTCAGGTCATCGTACGGCACAACGGAACAAGCGACGCATCTTTCCAACTGCAGCAGCTCATGTGGGGCATGCTGGCTTCACACTCTGGCCAGCCTGTAGCTATGGATGCCATGCTGTCCCACGAAATCGCCAAAGTGGTGGATACTCTTCGTGCCAACCAATACCGTGACAATTTTTCATTGGCCGAAATGGCTGCCATATCCCGTATGCCTATGGAGACCTTCCGTAAACGGTTTGTGGCTGAGGTAGGCATGCCGCCACTGGGTTACCTTTTGTTTTGCAAAATGGAACGGGCCAAAGCCCTTTTACAAGATCGTTATTCCGTCAAGCAAGCCGGTGCGGAGGTGGGTATGCAAGATCCGTACCATTTTTCCAAGCAGTTCAAGAACATTGTGGGTATGAGCCCTTCCGCCTATGTCAAGCACGCCTTGACTGATAAAGACAAGAAGGATCGGAAGCGTATTGAAAAAGAATAGACACAAGCCCGAAACGTTTGTTTAGGGCTTGTGAACACTTCGGCTCTGCAATGTATCATCATATGATCATCAGCTATGTACATACAAAAACAGCAGCGCATCTTCAGCGCTGCTGCTATTGTTATCGCTTTACTTTATCCCAACCTTGGCTACAGGCACATCATCCTCTTCAGCATCCACATTGGGCAGAAGCTTTGCCCTTACGGCTATGTGTCCATCCCGTCCCTTTTCCAAGCGCTTGATTTTGTGATCCGTCTTTACCCACTGACTCTGCCGGCGATATTTAAACAAACCCTTGATCTGGGAGCAGGTCGCCAGCGAAATGTTCAAAATAAAGCTGAAAATCATCATGGGAATCGTTCTTAAACGCAATGGGATTTTGTTATCCACCCAGTCTGAAAAATAAAACAAAAAGAAATAGCTATAGAGTAATATCGCCAAGGAAGATACAGAGGATAACCAGCCACCCCGAACAGTTGCTGAAATTGCGCTCAGAATGGATGTTTCCAATACAGCCAATGCTTCCATGCCGTTTTGACCGCTTATGAGTATGCTTTCAATCGCAAAGAGTGCTGCAGAAGCCAATAGCTGAAGTGCTAAGATCACATTGGCTGTCAAACTGATCATGTACGTCAATACAGATACAGCTTCCTTAAATGATATACTCCCGTCCTTCAGCCTTTTAAAAACCTTGCCTGTGTTGCGAAAGATAACAAACCAGTGCCCCTGTGCCCAGCGGGTTCGCTGCCGATAGCTGGCTCTGACACTGGTGGGCTTTTCATCATACACCCTCACGTTGTGATTCCATAGGATCCGCTTTCCCTCCAAGGTGGCCTCCACCTGGATTTCCAAATCCTCTGTCAGCGACATGGTGGTCCAGCCGCCTCGAGCATACAGGTACTTTGTATCCACAGCAAAACCGGTGCCGCAGATAGAGTTATTCAAGCCCAGCTGGTATTTTGCCAGCTGAATGAAGCGGTTTGTTAAGGTATAACTGGTATAATAAAACCAAGCCACAATGCCCTTTTTATTTTTTGAACCCAGATAACATTGTATGAACTCAGGGCTGTTTTCACTGATATACTGACTGTTGATCTCCAAGAACATATTCGGATCAATCAAATTATCAGCATCAAAAATCATCAGTATATCGTAATTATCTTGATAGCCCTCCAGCATGTTCAGTGCCTGATTGAGCGCCACAGGCTTTCCAGTAGGCGAATCGGGGGATGCTTTTGTTAATGTAATAACATTTGCGCCCATCTGCCTGGCAACAACCTCGGTTTTATCGGTGCAATTATCTGCAATAATATAGAAATCGTACAGTTCCTTGGGGTACTCCATATGCGCCAGATTTTCAATAATATCGGGAATAACGGTTTCCTCATTATGGGCCGGTACCAGAACCAAAAAACGCTTTTGAGGCGGATGATCTTGATACGCTTTCTGGCGACGCCTAAAGCCAAATAAGCTCAAGACCAGCTGATAGACCATCAATGCTGTAATGATAACCCCCAAGAGTGAGGATAAGAATCCAAGGATCAAGCGGACCGTCTGCACAATGTAACCTCCCTAGCTTCGGGCTTTTATTTTCGCGCCCAAGCCTGCTTATGCAGTAAAGAAAGACGAATGCACCGTATTAAACAATATATGATCCGTCTTTGTCAAGTATTTCTTATGGGGATGTATTGTAAAAAGTACAACCGCCGATAAACTCCCTGAGTATGGATATAGGCGGAATTTCATCAAGTACATTCTCAGCAGGGAGAACCAGATATTGGAGCGTTTTTAACAACCGCCGAGCCAGGAGATAGTTGGGGTTTTCTGGCGGAATGGCCTTTAGCACATCATATGCCGTTGCCTTAAGCACCGGCAGCTCATAATGCAGGGCCGTATTAAACATGACATCCGCCTCTTCCTGGTAGGGAAATATCCATTTATCCTCGCCTCTGCGAACACTTTCCCACATGCTCATGGTTGTGTTTGGCTCAGTGCCCCTGAATTGAAAATCGCGGACAATACGCCGCAGCAAGCGAACGTCAGTTGTTCGGATACGGTTATGATTGTCCAGATTGATGCATGTCAATGCGCTAACATAGATCCGGAAAATCATTTCCTGTGGAAGGTGACCAGACAATAAGGGATTCAAACCGTGTATACCCTCCACCAATATGGGCTGATCCGTGCCTACCTGCAAGGGTTCATGCACCTGTTCACGTTTGCCTGCTTTGAAATTGAAGCGTGGCATTTGTGCCGTTTCACCAGCCAGCAGCTGATTGAGGCAATCTTCAAACAAGGGGATATCGATGGTGTGTATGGATTCCAGATCCACACTTCCATCTGCCTCCAACGGAATGTCTGACCGGTTCAAATAGAAATCATCCAAAGATAAGAGCACCGGCTTGAATCCCAGAACCTGCAAATGAATCTTCAAGCGATTTGAAAAGGTTGTCTTACCGCTGGAGGATGGACCGGCGATCAATATCAGGCGCGCATTGCGCTTTTGAATGTCATCGGCAATAGCGGCAATTGATTTGTCGTGCAGTGCCTCGTTAATGCGGATAAACTCTCTGAAGCGACCATTCTTGACCATACAGTTAATGTCTGAAATGTTGGTGGCCTCCAAAACTTCACACCATCGCTGGGATTGGGCAAACACCTGCAAATGCTTGGTTCTTTGCACATATGGCGCAGGCTGCGTTGGGTCCGATGGCCCAGGCATTTGAATCACAAGGCCTGGGGCGTGCTGCCTTAATGAAAACACCCGTACCCATGCAGTTGACGGAAGCATGGCGCCATAAAAGTACTCCCTCATACCGCCGCAGCCGTACACGGGAAAATCATGATTGGGCCGGTAAGACAAGAGCTGAACCTTGTCCTCCTGCTGTTCATCTTTGAAGTATGCAATGGCTGCATCCCTATTCCACAATTCTTTTTCAAATGGCAAATTGCTTTGCACAATCCGCCGCATTTCTTTTTCAAGGTCTTCTGTATCGCTGCGGGTTAAAACCCTGTTCTGAAACTTTAAAAAAACACCGTAGCCAATGCTGTTGTTGATACGCACTTGCTCATCTGGAAACAACCGCTTGGCCGCCAGCAAAAACACAAACCTAAGCGAACGCTCATACACGCGGCGCCCCTCTTCATGGGCGAAGGTAATGCTATCTAGCTCCATACCGTCGCGAAGCGGTTGGTTTAATTCCAGCACCAGACCGCCCCAGCGCAAAGCTAGAATTTTGTCCTTCATTTCTGGCCAGAGGTCATTTACAACCTGAGCGGCTATCGCATTCTCGGTGAACGTACCTTCACGTCCGTCCAAGATGATTTTCATGAATCTGTCCTTTCTGCCGCAGCTGCTTGCAGCCGATGCCCCCGGTATCTTATGCCAGAGTACGTCACCAAAACACTTTTAACCACCTGCCTGGTGATTATTCATTCTCAGCTTCATTAATCTTCAAAAGGCATACTGGAGCGTACAGCCTGCTGCAGGATCAGGTCTGGATCAGCCAGAGACTGCCTGGCTTCCACCTGAAGCCGCTTGGTATGGACATAGGCTCTGTTTTGCTTGGTTGCAGACGAAACCATGGATACCATGCTCACCTGCCCGTCCTCCATGAGGGCAAAACGCAGGCGTACAAACAGGCTCTTGTGATCCGGGCAAATAGCTATGGCAACATATTTATCTGGTGACTGCGGGACATAAGGCGCTTCCAAGGCTGCCTTCTGACCGCAGAGGGGGCACTTTGGATGCTGAACAACCTCTGCTGACAGAGCATCACGAACAGAGCCGTAAGCAGTCAATGGCCCTTTCAAACGTTTATTTCTATCCACATGCAACAGCTTTTTGGGCTGCTGTACATAGCGGATTACCGCATCGGGCTCAGGCAGCCTGCTGAAAACAAGGGCTGTATAATAGGCATCATGCAGCGCATTATGAAAATTACGATCTTCCTGGGTCTCAATCTGCAAATAGTCCATGGCAGCTTTCAGACCCTTGCGGTCCTTACCCATCTCAAAAGCATCGCTGAACAGCCGCTGAATATCGCATAGCGGCGGAAGGTCCACCTCACACTGATGAAAATCCATATTTTGCTTTAATACGGATACATCATCGCAACCCCATGTGAGCAGGAGATAATCCTTCCCGCACCAGGAGCTAAACTGATCCATCGCGTCCAGGAACGTTGGTGCATTGTCCAACGTCTCATCATCCAACTGCGTCATCTTCTTGATGCGCGGATGGATCTTTACATAATGCACTGGACGTATGGGCAGGGATAATGTGTCCACGATCTGCATGCTCTCATCTAGCTTGACAGCACCAATCTGGATCATCTCAAACATCAGCTGATCGCCCACCGCTTTGAATACCCTGCTATGGTAGGACATGGGCTGGTTCCATTCCAGATCAATTATGATATACTGCATTTGTTTATAACACCCTTGATTGGCTTATTTCGCGGCTGGCGGCACTGCGGCCTGCCAAGGCGCCGGTGGAAAACGCTATTTGAAGGTTAAAACCGCCTGTGTGAGCATCTACATCCAGCAATTCGCCTGCAAAATACAAGCCATTGATCAGCTTGCTCTCCATGGTGGCAGGGCTCACTTCTTTTACTGCGATGCCGCCCCTTGTGACAATGGCTTCTGCAATAGGCCTGAACCCATTTACCGGCAATGGAAGCTCCTTGAGCAGTGTGGCTAAGCGGGCTCTTTCCTGGCGGGAAATCTGATGCACCGGTTTATCGGCTGGAATATTAAGCAGCTCCGGAAAAACTTCGGCAAGCTTGCCTGGGAGCAGGCCGGGCATAACGCTTGAAAACTGTTTTCGGCTCAATGCCTCAAAATCACGCTTCAACCGCGCATCCAGTTGCTCAGCAGAAAGAGCAGGCTTTAAGTCTAAGGAAACCTGCCATGTTTCCAAAGGAAAGTCCACTATATGGCTACTCATTTCCAGCACCAGGGGACCGGAAATGCCAAAGTGAGTAAAGAGCATTTCCCCCTGTTCGCTGTAAACCTGCTTGCCACGACACTTGGCACTTAAACGCACATTTTTCAGTGATAAACCCTGGAGCCTTTGCGTCCAGCCCTGAGCACAGGTTAGTGGAACAAGAGACGGTTGTCTTTCGATTACGGTATGCCCCAGTTCTCCAGCCAGGCGGTATCCATCGCCTGTGGAACCTGTTACCGGATAACTTGCTCCCCCTGTAGCCAGGATGACAGCGTCACATTTTATTGCCTCGCCGGATTCCAGTATAACGCCGCTGATGCATCCACCCTCTGCCACAAGCTTTTTCACCCTGGCATTTAAGCGGACCTTAACACCAGATCGCTGCATTTCACCACTTAAGGTTCTGGTGATGTCGCTGGCCTTGTTGCTCTGGGGAAACACCCTATTTCCCCGTTCTGTAACAAGGAGGCAACCCGCATTTTCCAGCAGTGTCATCAGCCCATCCGGTGAAAGCTCATTCAGCGCGCTATACAAAAACCTGGGATTACGTGGTACCTGGCTTAAAAACTCTTCACGGCCGCAGGCGTTTGTGACATTGCAGCGGCCTTTGCCAGTGATATAGATTTTTTTACCCAACTTTTCATTACGTTCCAACAGCGTGACCTGGGCCCCGTCCCGGGCTGCCATAAGGGCAGCCATCATCCCCGCTGCCCCACCACCGATCACAGTGATACTACTCATTTTCTTTCATCAGGTATACCTTATTGGCATCCCAGATGCTCTCCAACTGCTTAAAATGTGCGCTCAATTCCTCTCTGCGATGCAGACCCAAGGAAACAATCAACGCGTTGATAACGGAAAGAGGCGCCGCCAGAGAATCGACGAAGGAAGCCATGTCAGTTCTGGCAGCAAGGCATACATGAGCCACATCCACCAAGGGTGACATGGGGCCGTCGGTGATGCCGATGACTTGGGCACCCATGGATTTTGCAAACCGCATCCCCTCCAGAGTCCGGGTTGAATACCGCGGGAAGCTGATACCGATAAAAATATCATCCTTATGGACTCTGGCAATCTCTTCAAATACGTCAGGAGACCCGGTGGATACCAGATGCACATTGTCAAATATGTAATGCAGATAATAGCCCAGGAACTGTGCCAGCGGCGCTGCAGAGCGCAGGCCCATAACATAAATGGCCTTTGCGCCTAGCATTCGCTGCACCACGTCTT
>JAEYQQ010000089.1 GCA_023409955.1 Bacillota bacterium
CTCACCATATTCCCGCAGATGCTCGACAGCGTGCTTTCTTCCAGCATTATTGGCCGAGCCAGAGAAGCAGGGTATATTGACATTCAATGTGTTGATATCCGCCCGTTTTCCGATAGAAAACACCACAACACAGACGACTATCCCTTTGGCGGCGGAGCCGGGATGGTGATGATGGCTCAGCCCATTGCCGCAGCCATGGCCTCCGTTACCGGCCCTTCCTTCCATGGAAAGCGCATATATATGGGACCCAGGGGAAAGACACTGAATCAGGCAATGGCGAAAGAGTTGGCAAAGGAACAGGAGCTTGTGATCCTTTGCGGCCACTATGAGGGTGTGGACCAACGAGCTCTTGACACCTGCATCGACGAGGAGATTTCCATAGGGGATTATATTTTGACCGGCGGAGAGCTGGCGGCAATGGTGCTGGTTGATTGTGTGGCCCGCTTGATACCCGGGGTACTGGGCAGCAATGAAAGCCCTGAGGAAGAGTCTTTTTCTGACGGCCTTTTGGAATATCCGCATTATACAAGGCCCAGGGAATGGGAAGGGGAAGCCGTGCCGGAGGTGCTGCTAAACGGCGATCATGCCAAAATAAAGGCTTGGCGCAGGCAGCAGTCATTACTGGCAACAAAAAGGTACCGGCCTGATCTGCTGGCTCGTGTAGAATTAACAAAGGCTGATAAAAAGTTCCTTGAATCCCTAACAGATATGGAGTAAGGAAGGAGGAAAGCTACATGTTTTTGCGAAAGCTTCTGGTGATTGCTTTACCGCTTGCCCTTTGCTTTTTGCTGATTGTTCTCTTCCCTCTTATATCTTCCGCTGATATTAGGTTTTTTGAATATGTGGTGGATGGAATTCTCCTTGGAATCGCAATGGCTCTTTTAATCCCATTGATGGGTAGCCGGCGCCGCGAAACATTCTCCAGGCTCTACATTATACCTACGGTCATATTGCTACTTGTTATTGCATATCAGTATCTGCAACAAATAGGGGTTTGGAAGTTTGCTGCTCTTTCCTTTCTGACAGCAACGGGGCCGATGACTGTAATGCTGGAAAGTGCCTTTTTGGGCTTTTTGGCCACCGTATCCATACGGGCCTTGCGGTAGAAGTGGGCATGATAGAATGGTATAGTGGTACGGCTGATAGGAGCGGGGTGTAGGAATAATAAAAATCGCCAAATCAGGGCTTGACACGCTACTTGGAAGAATGTATAATTACTCCTGCGCCTGGAAGAAATGCGATGCAGAATGTTTCAAATCAGGTGTTGAAATTAGGCTGGTCAAGCCTTATGCCGAAGTGATGGAATGGCAGACGTGATGGACTCAAAATCCATTGGTAGCGATACCGTGTCGGTTCGAGTCCGACCTTCGGCACCACAACCCGTCTTGAATAAGACGGGTTTTTTGTGTGTGTATGCAAGAAAAATCCATTTAGGAATTAGAATTACACTACTTTACTGCTATAAGGCGTGAGAGATTACCGAATATAAGAATGATAAGTCATTCTTTTCTATATGCACGTGAGTGATCAGGAAAAATGTCGAATACATGCTTTTTATTGTTGGAATTTAACCCTATTTGTTATATAATTCTAGTGAATAGAAGGTGGAGGAGTGCATTTCTTGTTCGGCCAAAGAAGCAGCATATGCTTTACATGGGTGTAACAGGGGTTTATTGCTTTCTTTTCTATTATGACAATAAGTATTTGGGATAGTCGGTTATTTGAATGCCGATTATTTTTGTTGATTGGCAGCAGGTATATTACAGAAGAATTTCCCCCAAGCGGAGATTGGAGGAATGCGAATGCAGAACCGGGCAAATGGTAAAAAAATGTTCTATTTTTCTCGAAAGCTTAAAAATCATCTTGCCCAGATTCCTCATCATCCACTTACGGTGGTTGAGGCTCCGTCAGGCTTTGGAAAGACTACTGCCGTAAGGGAGTTTTTGCAGCAAAACAAAATGGGAAATGTCCGTGAGTATTGGTATACTTGCCTGGGGGAGCCGGCAGCAATGGCATGGCGTGGCATATGTGAGTTGCTTGGCAATGCCAACAGCAAAATTGAAGCGCATCTCAAAGATCTGGAAATGCCAACCATGGATACGCTATTGAATCTAAAACGGCTGCTTCGGGATTTTACCTGCAAGGAAGAGACCTACCTTGTCATTGACAACTTTCAGCTTGTAGATAGTGATATTCCCAGGGAATTGATCAGCGTTTTTTCCAAGCATGGCTGTGAAAACTTGCATATGATATTCATTACGCAGCAGCTGCGTTCAAAACAGCAGTATCTGATTCATAACTCTGATATATTGAACATCGAATCATCTGCTTTCTTTTTCGACAGAGAGGGCACCGAAAGCTTGTTCCGAATGGAAGGCATCCGCCTGTCTGAAGAAGAGCTGGAAAATGTATTTTTGAATACTGAGGGATGGGTTTCTGCCATTCGTCTGCAGATCCTCAACTATAAGCAAACAGGAGCCTTTGACCATACGGCAGATATTGAGCATTTGGTGGATGCGGCTATCTGGAGAAGGCTGTCAGATGAGGAACAGCATTTTCTGCTTTCAGTTTCTGTCATGGACAGCTTTTCTGTAAGGCAAGCAATCATCATCTCCGGCTGCGATACACTACCAGAGAACATTGAAAAACTGCTTAAAACAAATGATTTCATACGCTACTATCCTGAAAATAGTACATTTACAGTGCATAGCATACTGCAGGAATATTTGCGCAATAGGTTCTATCATCATCAGCCTCAGGAATTTCAAAATGAGATATTGTATAAGACAGGCAAATCATATGCCGCTATCGGGCAGCATTATTTGGCTGCACAGTTTTTTATGAAAATCAAGGATTTTGATGCAATTCTATCGCTTCCCCTTGACGGAAGTTACCTTGTAAACCAAAAGGAAAATGGTATTTTAGATTTTTTTGCAGATATGATTAATCAATGTCCCGATGCAACTCTGATACGGTATCCCGGTATGATCTTATTATTGGCATATCATATGGCAATCGATGGACGGCAAAATGAGTTTCAAAAATTGTGCGGTCTGATTGAGGCCGCAATTGAAATAGAAAACGGCAGTGATCAGTATAATCTGCGTGGTGAATGCGCATTTTTGTCAGCATTATCTGCATTCAATCATGTTGCTGCAATGCGTGAAGGATATCAAAAGGCCTTGGACCTGCTCAAAGGTCCAAGCAGCGTTGCTGCTGCCAATATGCCCTGGTCTTTTGGCGGTATGTCTTTGTTATCTGCATTCTGGTGTGAATCCGGTGCATTGTCTGAGCAGGTTGATCAAATGGACAGCTGCATGCCAGATTATCAGGTGCTGACACAAGGCCATTGCGCTGGCGCCAGCAGTGCCTTTCGGGCAGAGGCTTTGCTTATGCGCGGAGAAGATGATAAGGCAGAGATTCTATGCCATAAAGCGCTTTTTGAGGCCAGAAGCCGAAAGCAACTAGGCATCTGCCTTTGTGTTGAGCTTACCATGGCGCAGATTTTTATCTTGCGCGGAGATGCAGACAGTTTTGCAGCCGTTTTAAAAAACATACAAGGCTATACAAAGGACAGCTCCAACAGGTATTTAATGCGCATGGCTGAAATGAGCCTTTCATTTTTATATCTGGTTCTTGGCATCAGGGAAAATGCAGTGCCCTGGTTAAATGATATCGAAACCATCAACAATGTTTTATATGCGCCCTCCATACCGTTTGCGCTTGTTTTATACGCGAAAATACTTGTATTGGAAAAAAGGTATAATGAGTTTTTTGGCATATCTCAGCTTGTTATGGATTCTGCCAAGCGTATTGGTAAAAAGGAACAGTACCTTTTACCTCAGGTATACCAGCTGATTTCTTTGGCTGGAGCCAAGCATAGCTGCGGGTACAGCATGGAATCCCAGGGGCTTTTGAGGGAAGCGCTTAGCATGGCATTGCCGGATATGGTTTATCTTCCTTTTGCGCAGCAGGATAGCGGCATTGATTTGCTGCTGGAGCCGGCTTGGAGCTTCTATGCACAAACGACAGGGGCAGATGGCGTTTATTCAAATGGCATAAGATCCGGCAATGCATCAGCGGCTTTACAAAGTAATGCTGCGTACGCATCGATGAAGGTGCTGTGTAAGCGGCATGAAAAGGGTGCGGCTGTAATAAAAAAAGCACTGTTCTTGATAAAATCGCCTCTGACACCTAGAGAGCGGGAAATTGCCGGACTTGCGAAGGAAAGACTGAGCGCAAAAGAGATAGCAGACAAACTGTATATATCAGAGGCAACTGTCAGAACAATCTTAAGAAGCGTTTACAGTAAATTGGATATTCATTCAAAATCTGAGTTAAATGCGAAGGATTTTTGAAAATAAGGAAAAATACCTCAAAATGGAGTATGTTGTCATTGGGAATTTGCTGTATTCTTCTATATGGCAGATTCTTTTCTCTTGTTAATGCTTTGTGCAAAATCTCCAATGGCAGGAATCGCTACCGCATGCCTGATTCGTGAAGAAGAGAGTACAATCATTGCTTTAGGCGGGAAGATTTATTGCTTGGAGATAGCATAGATGAGTACTATTTTGGTGGTGGATGATTCGCTGTTTATGCGAAAGCTGATATGCAGCATCGTTGTAAGAGCAGGTTTTACTGTGGCCGGCGAAGCAGGGAGCGGATTTGAATGTATACAGAAATATCAAGAATACAAGCCGGACCTTGTTACGCTGGATGTGACCATGGCGGACATGGACGGTATACAGATACTCAAAAATATTCTTAAGATTGATCGGAAGGCTAAAGTGATCATGATTTCCGCAATGGGTCAGGAAGCGGTCATCAAAAATGCCATCCTGGCAGGAGCCAAGGGATTCATTGTAAAACCATTTAAGGAACGCCACATCATGGCAATCTTTGATAAAGTGCTGATGATGAAACGATAAGTTTTCTATATGGCAAAGGGGGACGAAACATGGATAACGGTTTTTCAAATGAACCTATGCTGGATATATTTATCTATGAAACTGCCCAAAACATTGAACAGCTTGAAAAGGCCATCCTGACAAGCGAAAAGGCAGGTTTATATACTCAAGATACGGTAAATGAGATCTTTCGAGTTATGCACACCATCAAAGGATCATCTGCCATGATGCTATATAATAATATCGCATCTTTAGCCCACACCATGGAGGATTTGTTTTATTTTATCCGTGAAGAAAAGCCAGTACATATCGATTGGGCAGCGATTTCTGATTTGGTACTGGAAGGTGTCGACTTTATTAAGCTGGAACTGGAAAAAGTTAAGAATGCGGACGGGCTTGATGGTGACCCGGCTGGATTGATTGAAAAAATCAAAGCAAAGCTAACAGAAATCAAGGGCGGTAAGGTGGAAAGCGAGCCGCAGCCGGAGAAGGCAGCACAGGAACCACAGCAGTATTACCTTGCTTCCACACGTGGTGGAAAAAAGGTTCATTTGCGCAGCTATCAAGCTGTAATTTGGTTTGAGGAAGGCTGCGAGATGGAGAACATCCGGGCCTATGCCATCATTCAGGATATTAAGGCCATTGCTGAAGATATCACGTACTATCCTGAGGATGTAATTGAAAACAACGACAGCACCCGGATCTTGCGGGAGCAAGGTTTTAGGGTGGATTTCAAATCTGAAAAAGGGCTTGTGGATCTGCACGAGTTTTTTATGAATACCCCGTTTATAAAAGATGTAGAGCTGATCGAGCAGGAAGACAAGCTTGCAGACGAAGCCGCTGCAGTGCCTTCTGAAAATGAACAGGCAGCAGAGCCTGACCTAAACGGTATCGTTTTGCCTGAAGCAAAAGTGAAGGTCCCTGTCGTCGCTCCTTCTCAAACGGAACAGGGGGCGCATGCACATGTTGAAAGCAAAGGGAACCACCAGAACATAATCAGCGTTGACGTAACCAAGCTGGATATTTTGATGGACCTGATGGGTGAGATGGTCATTGCCGAGGCGATGGTTACCCAAAACCCTGAGCTGCAAAATGTTCAGTTGAACAGCTTTCATAAAGCAGCCCGCCAGCTCCGTAAGATTACCAGCGAGATGCAGGACATGGTTATGTCCATCCGCATGGTGCCTTTGTCTGCTACCTTTCATAAAATGCATCGTATCGTGCGGGATATGAGCAGAAAGCTGGGCAAAGAGGTTCAGCTTCAGCTAATTGGCGAAGAGACGGAAGTGGACAAGAATATCATTGAGCATATTTCCGATCCGTTGATGCATCTTGTCCGCAACGCCATTGATCACGGCATTGAAATGCCGGATGAACGTGCTGCAAAGGGTAAGGTCAGAACTGGTGAAGTGATCTTGGAAGCAAAAAATGCAGGCAGCGATGTATTGGTGACCGTCAAGGATGACGGAAGAGGGCTTGACAAGGAGCGGATTCTAAAGAAGGCGGCTGCCCAGGGGCTGATGACAAAGCCAGTCAGTGATATGACGGACAAGGAAATCTACAATATGATCTTCCTGCCCGGCTTCTCCACCAATGAAGCGGTGACAGAGTTTTCAGGGCGCGGCGTCGGCATGGATGTCGTCATAAAGAATATCGAGGCGGTTGGCGGCTCTGTATCCATTGAAAGCACGGAGGGCGCAGGCTCTGTTACAACACTGAAAATCCCGCTGACCCTGGCCATCATCGATGGTATGAACATTCGTGTTGGAAATGCCAAATACACACTGCCCACCACTTCCATACAGGAAACATTCCAGGCTAAGGAAAAAGACATAGTCATTGATCCGGATGGAAATGAAATGATCATGGTCCGCGGAGAATGCTACCAGATACTGCGGATTCATGAAGTATATGCTGTCAGGACGGAGATAACTGATCTAACAAAAGGCATTATGCTGATGGTGGAACAGGATGGCAGAAGTGTATGTCTGTTTGCAGATGAGCTGCTGGGACAACATCAGGTTGTGGTGAAGGCGCTGCCTGCCTATATAAAAAGCACCAAGAAGGTGGATGGGCTTGCGGGGTGCACACTGCTTGGTGATGGCAGCATCAGTTTGATTCTTAACATCGGTGGCCTTATCAACATGTAACGGTACGAAAGGCAATAACAAAAGAAATGGAGGCCAAACCATGTCACAGATCGATCTTACGAATTTTGCGGAGCAGGACGAGGATACGCTGAGAGGGAAATACCTGATTTTTACCATGGGTAAAGAGTTGTACGGCATGGAAATCCGCTTCATTACAGAAATCATCGGCATTCAGCCGATTACAGAAGTTCCTGAAATGCCTGATTATGTAAAAGGCATTACGAACTTGCGCGGCAAGATTATACCGGTGATGGACGCAAGACTGCGTTTTCGTAAAGAAGTTCGCGAGTATGATGACCGTACCTGCATTATCGTTATCGATACCAACGATACTTCGATTGGTTTGATTGTTGACAGCGTATCTGAAGTGATTGCCTTAGCTGATGAGGATATTGCACCTCCCCCGGACCTTAACAAGGGAGGCCATAAATATATCAAAGGCATTGGGAAAGCGGGTGGCAGTGTGAAGCTGCTGTTGGATTGCCAGAGGCTTTTGACGGATGATGTGCTGGATTCCTTCCGTTCCTTTTCCTGATATATATGGGTGTTCTGGTACGTAAACTCACGTGTTTGGCTGTCATTTGTAAAGGGCTGCCGTGGTGAAAGTTTGGCAGCCCTTTTCTTAGCTAAACGCATTGTCCATCCGGATGTATAATCATTTCATTTACGTTTTTCAATTAAGCGAAGCTGGAAGGAGCGCTATGGCCACTCCTTCAATACGAAAGCAGGCGTGTCATGGTAGACATAAAGGAGCAAGAGTTCCGGCAATTTGCCGACTTTATAAAGGCCAATTACGGAATTCATTTTAAAGATGAAAAAAAGACGCTTGTGGCAGGAAGATTGAATCATGTGATATCAAGCATGAATATGAACAGCCTGACAGAGTACATGCAATATGTAGAAGCTGACAAATCTGGACAGGCAGCCTCAATACTGCTTGACAAAATTACAACAAATTATACGTTTTTTATGCGGGAGCCGGCACACTTTTATTACTTTCGGGATAAAGTGCTGCCCTATCTTGCAAAGTCTGTGAAGGATAAGGATTTAAGGATATGGAGTGCAGCATGCTCCAGCGGTGAAGAACCTTATACTTTAGCTATGATTCTGGATGAATTTTTCGGCCATGAAAAAGCTGCTTGGGATACGAAGGTGCTGGCAACCGATATTTCCTCCAATGTTTTATCTACTGCCAGGGCTGGCATATACGCCAAGGATAAAGTGTCAGAACTGCCTGTTGCCTGGAAACAGAAGTACTTCAAGGAGTATAATGCAGAAAATTATATCTTGACTGACAGGATCAGGGGCGAAGTACTTTTTAATAAATTTAACCTGATGGAACCGGTATATCCATTTAGGAGAAAAATGCATGTTATCTTCCTGCGGAATGTAATGATATACTTTGATAACGAAACAAAGGACAAGCTAGTAGAACGCTTGTATGATATAACAGAACCTGGCGGATTCCTTTTTATTGGACATTCGGAAGGATTGAACCGTGAAACAACAAGGTATAAATATATCATGCCGGCTGTCTACCGAAAGGAATAATGCATAATGGAAAAATTCAGAAAGATAAAAGTCCTAATCGTAGATGACAGTGTGGTATCCCGTGAAATGATTGCAAGAGGCATTGGATCTGATATACATATAGAGGTTACGGCAGTGGCAGGGGATCCCTTTGAGGCCCGTGACAAAATCCTTCAAACACATCCTGATGTTATCACATGCGATGTTGAAATGCCTAAGATGAATGGCATTGAATTTATTCGCAGGCTTCTGCCGCAATATTTCGTACCGGTTATTATGGTCAGTTCTGTTAGTGATGTGGTGTTTGAAGCCATGGCAGCAGGCGCTGTGGACTTTGTAGCCAAGCCTGATGTACAGTCCCCTAAGAGCATTGAAAACTTTATCCGGGATTTGATTTTGAAGATAAAAGCAGCTTCTGTGGTGAAAGCGCCTATACAAAGGCATGAAAGAACCATGAGTTTCAACAAAGTCAGCAGCAGTATCAGTTGCGATTCAGGGGGAATCATTGCCATCGGGGCATCTACTGGTGGCACGGAAGCAATTTACAATGTGCTAAGCGCTCTGCCTCCCACCGTTCCAGGCATTGTGATTGTGCAGCACATTCCACCAGTGTTTTCCAAAATGTTTGCTGACCGGCTTAACAATCAGACAGCGCTAACGGTGAAAGAGGCTGCAACTGGTGATTTTGTGGAACCTGGAAAGGTGTTTGTGGCGCCTGGTGACAAGCATATGCGCATTAAAAAAGTTGGTAAAAGATATCAAATCGAGTGCTTTTCCGGCGATAAGGTTAATGGACATTGCCCATCGGTGGATGTATTGTTTGAATCAGTCGCTAAAGAGGTGGGCAACTGTGCCATTGGCATGATACTGACCGGCATGGGTTACGACGGTGCAAAAGGGCTTCTCGCCATGCGTAGAAAAGGTGCAAGGACGATTGGCCAGGACGAAGCTTCGTCGATTGTTTATGGCATGCCCAAAGTGGCGTTCGATCTTGGGGGCGTTGAGAAACAAGCGCCGCTGGGGCATATTCCGCAGATTTTGTCGGATATGCTCAGCAGGTGAAGATGATGGATTTGATTGTAGGTATGGGTGAGTGCTTGACTTCTAATGAGGATGCCGTACTGCGAACTTTTTCATTGGCTTCCTGTGTGGCAGTTACGGCTTATAGCCCCCTTAAACGGGCCGCTGGTATGATACATGTGGTGCTTCCAAGGCCCCTTGGACAAAGGGATGGGAGAGAGCGTCCGTGCTATTTTGCTGAAACCGGTGTTCCACTGCTATTTACTGAGATGCTATACAAGTATGGCTGCCGAAAAGAAGAACTACAGATACAGCTATATGGTGGCGCGGATTCAATAATGGAGCAGGACGTTTTTAATATCGGACTCAAAAACATTGATGCTGTCAGATCAGCGCTTGGCAAGTTAGGCCTTACAGCTAGCCGATCAGAACTGCGGGGCAGCGATAGCAGAACCATTGCTATGGATGTAAAAACCGGATTCATTGAGGTCATCCGCCAACCGATATGGCGGTAGGAGGCTTCAGAATATGCAGATGTCTTTACATGCAAGTTTCTTGGAAGCTACGCTTAACTGCATAGGTGATGGCGTCATTATGACAAATCCGGACGGAATTGTCATGTATATCAATGCCGCAGGTGAAAATCTGATAGGATGGAATGCCGGTGAAGCGGTTGGGAAATCTTTTTCAAATATCTTTCCTTTGGTTGATTATTTTACGGGCATACGTCTTACGTGTCCGGTTTTCTCTGTACTTGACAGCGGGAAACCGGAAGGTCTTCAAAACCATTCTGCGCTGATAACAAAGGATGGTCGGATCATATTTGTATCTGCAAGCTGTTCGCCTATTACATCAAGCGCGATTGGCGTGGGCGGCGTAGTCGTTGTTTTCCGTGATATTGACAGAATAAAGACCATAGAAGAAGAGATCCGTAAAGAGATCAGTAATCTAAAAAATGTGCTGGAGGCCTTACCGATAGGGGCACTGTTGGTAGATGGTGACAGCATGGTTAAATGGGCGAATAGACCAATTCTAGAATTGTTTCAAACCAACAATGAGCAAATGTTGGGGCGCCGTTTTGGTGAAGGGCTGCGGTGTACTGGCAGCCTTGAAAAGGGATGCGGTAAAGGGGATACATGCACTGCTTGTGCGGTGAAGGAAAATGTTATCGCTGCAGCATTGGAAGAAGTGAGCAGAAAGGATATCGTGCTTAGCCGCTCTTTCTTATGCGAAAGCGTCACAAGATGCTTGTGGCTTCGATTTCATTTTATACCACTGGTTATGTCTGAAGAGAAACAGGTCGTTATTGCGATTGAAAACATAACGGAACAAAAAAATCATGAGGCTGCGCTGCAACGTGGTCGCGAAGATGCCGAATCTGCAAGCAGGATGAAAAGCGAATTTCTTGCCAATATGAGCCATGAAATTCGAACACCGCTCAATGGGTTAATTGGTATGATGGATCTTTTGCTCCTTGCAAAGCCGAATGAAGAGCAAAAAGATTACATTCATATGGCCAAGCAGAGTGCCAATACCTTGCTTCATGTCATAAACGATATCCTTGATTGGTCCAGGATTGAGTCTGGCAAGATATCCATAGCAAATGTGAGATTCAGTCTTGTTGGGTTAATGGACGAAATCATCAAGATATATCAGGTTCTTTCTGAGAAAAAGGGATTGGAATTTATCTACGAAGCATCCGATAATCTGCCCAGTTACGTCTGCGGCGACCCTAACCGGTTAAGGCAGATATTGAATAACTTACTTGGCAATGCAATCAAGTTTACGGATACAGGCACAATTAAAATCAGGGTAGAGTTGGTCGTTTCAACCCGTAACAAAGTATGCATTGCGTTTCATGTAATCGATACGGGCATAGGGATATCTCCTCAGAAGATGGATATGCTTTTCAAACGCTTCAGCCAGGTGGATGGGTCTGTTACCAGAAGACATAGCGGCACCGGGTTAGGTCTTGCAATATCCAGGCAGCTTGCTGAGTTAATGGGCGGGTCGATTCAGGCCGAAAGTGATTTAGGCCATGGCAGCATATTTCAGTTAACAATACCCTTTGATTGCTGTACAGAGGGGCATGGTCAATCTGCTCAAGATTCGGAGAATGAGGAATTCATGTCTCCTATTCTGATGAATGTGCAGGAGCTTCAGTACCTTAGTAAGGCTGAAAAAGCACAGCCGGGAATTGAATTATCCGGGAAGATACAGGAAATGCCTGGTATGCACAAAAGGGTTAGCCTGTCGGAAGACGGTGAACTGCTATTTGAGGAAGCAGATAAAATTATCGAAATAAAGGATGAGCATAGTTTCCAGCTAAAGCTAAGACATGCTATATCCCATTTGGATGCCATGATTGCGGAAGGAAAGGTTGGCTTACTGGAACAGGCAGCGCATCAGGTCAAAAAATTAGCGCGCAGCATTCGAGCGGATGATATGATGGAGACTGCCTTTAAAGCTGAGATGGCTGCCAGAAAGCAAAAGTGGGATACGGTGATCGTGTGCAGTGAAAAACTAAAAGATATGTTCAGCTACCGTTACAAGGAGGGGTGGATATGAGGATATTGATTGCTGAGGATGATCTAATCAGCCGAAATTTCCTAAGTAAATTCTTGGCGAAATACGGTGAATGCGATCTTGTTGTCGATGGCTTGGAGACCATTGACGCATTTTTGATGGCGTTAAAAGAAAAAGATCCCTATCAGCTGATCTGCCTGGATATCATGATGCCCAAGGTGGATGGCGTGCGGACATTGAAAGCCATCAGAGACTTGGAAAAGCAATATGCCGTTCCAACGGAAAAACGCGTAAAAATCATTATGACAACTGCCCTGGCAGAAGCGCAGCTTGTCCGTACTGCATTTGAGCACGGCTGCGATGCATATGCGGCCAAGCCGATTGATACGAAAAAGCTGATTGAGGTCATGGAAAAGTTGGGCCTGATTTTAAGCAGCCATGCTGTAAAAGCAGATGAAATGGCATCAAACGCTACGCAGCCCGAAATAAAGGAAAAGCAAGCATTCAAGGCAAACCAGCAAAAGGCGCATCAGCAGTCTGCTGAGACGATGTCCGTAGGTGCAAGCGCAGGAGATGGATACTTTAAAAGTGTTATCGCAAGGCCTGAATACCAGCTGGAGGTCACGATGGAAACAGGCACCACCATCCATTTTGATTTTCGTTCCAGGCTCAATACGGTTCGCTTTGGCATGTTAAAGGATGAGGTCATGTTTAGTGGTGTGAGAACCGATGGCAATTACATCATCTTTTCAAAAGCCGGACGTATGCCTGTAAAAATCACGGCATCTGAGTTTATGGATCTGGTACTGATCGACCGGAGAAAGTAATATGCCTGCAATCATGGCATCAAATATGTAATCCATTTACACTGCTACCCCTAAAGACTACAAAGGAGAATATAAAATGAAAAATCTCTCTATCGGCAACAAGCTGTTTGCTGGATTTGGCATCGTGCTATTCCTATTACTTTTGTCACTGGTCTTTTCATTGCTTGGTGTGAACACGCTAACAACGCATGTTAATCTTTATGGTGATTATACGGTCCCCAATGCAGATAGCTTATGGTCTATCAAGCGGGATATGGTATCCATTCAGCGGCATTTACTTAAGGCATACATGGCAGCCAATATTGATGAAATCAATGTAGCGCTGGAGGCGGCCCAGTCAGATGCATTGAAAGCCATAGACACACTGGAACAGTATAAAAATAACCAACCAGACAACTCTAATGATGGAAAAATCAAAGATATGATCAGTATGATTACGGATGCTGGTGCTATCCGTACCCAAATCGCTGATTTGCTTGCGGCGAATTCCAGTTTTAATATGTCAAAGGTACGAGATTTATTTTTGAATCAATATAGTCCGGCGCTTACTGCCATTGAGAATGTGATCGATGAGCTGACTGAATACGCCAATGCGAGTCAAGCGCAGCAAAAAGCTGACAGCAATAAAGCCAGCACTTTTATTTGGACTCTGCTTATGGTCGTTGGAACTGTTTCTGTACTGGCGGCTATCTTTATTGCAATGGCGATTAGAAAATCCATTACGAAGCCCGTAAATGAGATTGATAAAGTTTACAGTGAGATGGCAAAAGGTAATTTGCAGGCGGAGATCACATATGACAGCCGGGATGAGCTTGGTGTCATGGCCGGGAACATTAAGTCAACAAATTCCAAGCTCGTGTCGTATATCCGGGATATCACTGAGAAACTTAATCTCATGTCTCAGGGGGATATGCGAATTAATGTTGATCTTGATTATGTTGGCGATTTTGCTGCCATCAAACAGGCCTTGGTTAATACTGCTGCATCTTTAAATCATACACTGAAGACCATCAATACGGCTGCAGAGCAGGTAAGCACAGGGTCTGCCCAGGTGGCCAGCGGTGCCCAGGCACTGGCAGCAGGGTCAACAGAGCAAGCGTCTTCCGTTGAGGAACTGAGTGCTGCCGTAACGAAAATTGCAGGTCAGGCAGAAGAAAATTCTGTGAGCGTAAAAGAGGCAACACGATATATGGAACAGGCTGTTGCTCATGTGAAAGCTGGCAGCGAACACATGGATCAGCTTACCGCTGCGATGGATAATATCGGCGCTGCGTCTGATCAAATTACCAATATTACCAAGGTTATTGAAGATATAGCATTCCAAACCAATATACTGGCTTTGAACGCAGCCATTGAAGCTGCAAGGGCTGGTAACGCCGGTAAAGGGTTTGCTGTGGTGGCTGATGAAGTCCGCAACCTGGCGGCAAAATCTGCTGAAGCGGCAAAGAAAACCGCAGAATTAATCAAGCGCTCGGCCGACACGGTGGTTGAAGGTACACAGGTCGCTGCACAAACAGCGCAGATACTAAAAAGCGTGCAAGAGAAAGCGAACTTGGTTAATGCAAGCATTGTCAAGATTGACCTTGCATCTACCGAACAATCCACAGCCATTGAACAGGTTAAACTAGGACTTAATCAGGTTTCTGCTGTAGTGCAGACAAACGCTGCAACAGCAGAAGAAAATTCAGCTACCAGCGAAGAAATGTCGGCGCAGGCTGCAACATTGAGTGAGGAAGTCGGCAAATTCAAACTTGATACAGGGTATGATCGAGATAACGCCATAGCAGCCATTACCCTTGCTAAAATGTCCCTGGAGCAGGATGTGCATATTCCCATGGCAGATACATCGTTTGGTAAGTATTGATCTGGTTTGTCAAAAACACCGGTTTCAAAACCGGTGTTTTTGCATTACTAGAAACGACTATATAAAAAATAATGTAATAGAGAATGCGAAAAATGTCATAAAAAGCGAAAATACCACAGAATGTAGTATGCGACGATTTGCGTTTTCCATTAAGATAAAGATACTTAATGTTTAATATTTGTAAACTAACCTCAACATAATTTCTTGATCCTTTGACTTTTATGAAAGCAGCATGGTAAATGCATGCATACATTAGTCAAAATATTAACAGAAAGGAAATAGCCAAAACCATCGCCACACAAGGTCTTTATCAAAAATTGGAGGATAATTATTGTGAAGAATTTATCTGTCAGAATGAAGCTAGTCGTCGGTTTTGGCATCATCCTTATTTTAATGTTGGCATCCATTTTTCTATCAGTAAACAGTATCAGCATCATGTCTGATCAACTTGAAGCATACGGCAGCGACACTGTTCCCAATATCAACAGCTTGTGGACGATGAGAAGGAATATGGTATCTGCGCAAAGATATTTGGTTCGTGCTTTTATGGCAGAAAGTACGCAGCAGTCGAAAGAAGAGTTGGCAAAGGCTGAGGCTGAAGGCAAGGCCATTCTTGAAACCCTTGAGAACTATCGGGTTAATCAAAAAAACCAGAGTATTTTGGATCAGTTGGATGAGGTAAAAGCAAGAATCGAAACCGCAGGTTCAGTAAGGAGAGAAATAGCTACTTTACTGGAAAAAAGGACAGAGGATAATGTAAGACAGGCTCAGGATTTACTGGACAAACAGTATGTTCCTGCTTTTGATGCTGCCGCAGCCTTGCTGATTGACTTTTCCATTACAGAGGACGATAGTGCAAAGTCGCAAATGCTGGCTGGTGAAAAAGCAAGCGATACAGCTTGGCTTCTGCTTAATACCATGGCAGCTGTTTCGTTGTTGCTAACTTATATCATTATCATCTTGATACGCAGATCGATTATGAATCCAATCAAGGAGATTGAAAATGTATATGAGCAAATGTCACAAGGAAACATGACGGCTCAAATTACGTATGAAAGTCGTGATGAGCTGGGGAATATGGCGAAATGTATTAAAAAGACAAATGCTATGCTTTCTGCATATATCAAGGATATATCTGAAAAGCTTGGCAGCTTGGCCGCAGGTGACATGCGGATAGCTGTTGAGCAGGACTATATAGGTGATTTCAAAGAAATAAAGCATGCTATGCAAAAAACAGCTGCAGCCTTAAATCATACCCTGCAAACCATAAGCGTTGCATCACAGCAGGTAAGCCTTGGTGCCGGCCAGGTAGCAAGTGGGGCGCATGCTTTGGCTACTGGCTCATCGGAGCAAGCATCCTCTGTTGAAGAATTGAATGCTTCCATCTCACACATTTCAGGGTAGGCGGTAAAAAATGCAGAATATGTAAAAGCCGCCACCGAGTTCATGAACCAGGTTGGTGAAAATGTGAGGGATAGCGGCTTCCATATGAAGCAATTAACAGATGCGATGGAAAACATTAGTGAAACATCTGATCAAATCACAAATATTACAAAGGTGATAGAGGATATAGCATTCCAAACTAATATTTTGGCGTTGAATGCAGCTATTGAGGCGGCAAGGGCGGGGGATACAGGCAAAGGATTTGCAGTGGTTGCTGATGAAGTGCGAAATCTGGCAGCAAAATCCGCTGAAGCTGCGAAAAAAACGGCAGAATTGATCAGGAATTCTGTAGAAGCGGTGGGCGATGGGGCAAAGGTAGCAGCTATAACTGCAAAGATACTGCAAAATGTTGAACTAAAGACAAACCAGGTCAGTGACAGCATTAAGATGATTGAACAGGCGTCGGGTGAGCAGGTGGTAGCAATTGATCAAATTACACAGGGTCTTGGTCAAGTATCTTCCGTGATACAGACCAATGCAGCAACTGCAGAGGAAAACTCAGCAACCAGTGAAGAAATGTCAGCACAAGCTGCTACGCTCAAGGAAGAAGTGGCCAAATTCAAGCTCTCCATGGGACAAACTGTGTGATAGCTATCAGGTTTATTCATTTTGTTAATGGAAGAATGGATGATGTTTACCTGCATACTTTGTGGATTTTTTATCCGTATTGCCATAAAAATACTACAAAATGGAGTATGAAGGTAAAAGTGTAAGCCTGTATAATAAGTTCATAATAAATGTGGACTGGAGGAAGTGGATATTAGTGCTTGTTGGAAGCATAAGACATTTGGTGTTTGAATGTGTGTGCAGTCTTTAGCATGCATTTGATTACACTCATTTGATCATCTGCATCAAGCTTGCGCTGAAAAAAAGTGATTATTGAAGTCCTTTAACTGGATCAATAGTTAATACAAAAGGAGATTCGATTGATGCGAAACATGACCATTAAAGCAAGACTGTTGATGGGATTTGGGATTCTGACAGCGATTATTATATGTCTAGGGCTATATTTTGTAGTTTCATTGGGCAATATGAGAAAACAGGCTGATGAGATGGGTGTTGAAGCACTGCCTGGTATTGACTATGCACATTCTATAAAAACCAATGTAACCGGTTTTAGGCTTGCACAATTGCAGCATATTCTGTCAACCAGTAAAACTGAGATGGGCGAATATGAAAATAACATGAATGAAATAGTAAATAGTATTTCTACGACGATTAATAATTATTATGATATTGTAAAGAATGACAGTGACAGAGAATTATTACAAGCTATCAGCTCACAATGGGAAGAATACCTTCTACTCAATGCGACGTTTATTGATCTGAGTGCACAATTGAAAAGTAATGAGGCAAGGTCATTCTTAAACGGGGTGGCCCAAAAAGTGTATGATGAAATGTCCCAAAACTGTCTGCTGCTGGTGGGCTTAGAACAAAACCAATCGGAAGCAGCTCATATTAATTCGCAACGTGTAGCCAATCAAACAATGGCTGTTACATATGTTATGCTTGTCATCATCTTTATTATATGCATAACAGCTGCAACTTTGATTATCCGAAGCATTACTGCTCCAATTAGCGAAATTGAAAGTGCTTACAGTGAAATGTCTAAAGGGAATATGCGTGTTGCAGTGAATTATCAAAGCCGTGATGAGATAGGCAGAATGGCTGATAACATACGAAAAACAAATGCAATGCTATCAGGGTATATTCAAGACATATCCAGCAAGCTTAAATTATTGTCAGATGGAAACATGTGCATTGATGATGAGATGGATTATGTTGGTGATTTCGCTTCCATCAAGCAGTCAATGCTTGGAACAGCTCATGCTCTGAGCCATACACTGCAGACAATCAATGTTGCTGCAGATCAGGTTAGCACTGGTGCATCACAGGTGGCAAGCGGCGCCCAGGCGCTGGCTGCAGGGTCATCACAGCAAGCAACCAGTGTTGAAGAACTGAGTGTATCTGTCTCTAAGATCTCTGAGCAGGCGGAAGACAACGCTGCATACGTAAAGGAAGCAGCCATATATGTTCAAGAGGCTTCCTCTAACATCAAGGATGGAAGTGGGCATATGCAGCAGCTAACGAATGCTATGACAAATATTAGCAGTGCCTCTGACAAAATTACTAATATCACCAAGGTTATTGAGGATATCGCTTTTCAAACCAATATACTTGCGCTAAATGCCGCCATTGAAGCTGCACAGGCCGGAAATGCCGGTAAGGGATTTGCGGTTGTAGCGGATGAGGTGCGCAACCTGGCAGCAAAATCTGCTGAAGCAGCCAAACAGACTGCAGAGTTGATTCAGCGCTCCCAGGAAACAGTAATAGAGGGAACTCATATTGCTGCTCAAACTGCTGAAATCCTTAAAAAAGTGGAAGATAACGCAAGCCTCATTAATGAGAGTATTCTCAAGATAGATCATGCAACCGTTGAACAGGCTTCTGCGATAGTACAGGTAAAGCAAGGGCTGAACCAGGTATCGACTGTAATTCAGACAAACGCTGCTACAGCGGAAGAGAATTCAGCTACCAGCGAAGAGATGTCGGCACAGGCTGCAACCCTTAAAGAGGAAGTAGGTAAGTTCAAGTTGAACACCGCATTTGATAGTGTACATAAGGTGTTTTTGCCAGATGAAATACCGGATCCAATAATATAAGAGCACCGGCAGATAAGTATACAATTCATCCTAAGCCTTAAGTACTGGCATAGGTACGCCGCAATATATAGGGAGGTCATATGAGAAATTTTTCTATTACAAAAAAGCTATTGCTATTATGCTTACCAGCAATTGCTGTATTGATTGCACTTTCATTGGTGTTTATATCCACACTTGCTGCCATGAACCAGGAGGCTAAGGATACGCTGTATAGTGAATTATATGTTCCTACCGCAGCGCTGCTCAATGCGGATAGGGATTTTTACCAAGCTCTTACAGCAGAAAAAGAATATACATTAATGAAAATGCAAAATACAAACGCAACACAACAGACGTCAATTAAAAAAATGGTGAGTAATTTTTCAGAAAACAGCAAAGCAGAGCTGGCGCTGCTGCAGGAAGCGGGGAAGGAAGCAAGGCCATCTGAGCCTTTGGAAAGCCTTGTTACCGCATTTATCAATAGCGCACAACAGGAAATGACCACCTTGCAAAACCAAGGCACCAGTTTACGGACAACCGGAAAACTAGAAGAGGTTATTTCAGTATTTGTTAAAAGCGCAGATCAGGAATTGTTAAGCCTTCAAAAAACGAAAACCAGTGAAAGACAATCAAAAGCATTGGAAAGCCTTGTCGCCACCTTTAATACAAATATTAAAGATGCACTTGGCAAGGTAATTATTCCTGAAACAATTGCATCAGATGAGCTGAATAACAAGATTAAAGTTTTCTCTGAAAATGCAACGCAAGCAAAAAAACGCGTAGATGAAGCGTTTGAAATAATTGTCAGCAACACGGAACTTTACGAAACATTAAAGCATCCAGAAAAGGACGTTACCCTGAAACAGCTTCAGGAGAGCTTTTCAACAGGATACCAAGCATGGATAGCTACGAGTGCTATGACCAGCGCAGAAGACGATGCAGCGCATCAGGCTGCGTTTGAGGAAGCAAGAGAATCGATCAACCTGATGACAGAACTGTTGGAAACATATGCAGAAGGCAGGACTGTTCAAATGCAGCAGCAGATCAGTCAATCCAGTGTCACCTTTCTGACACTTGTGGCTATTGTTACGCTGATCTTGATACTGCTGGCTATTTATGTGATCAAGCATATGAAAAACAGCATTCATTATCTTTCTGGGATTAGTCAGAAAGTCGCCAATGGAGAGCTATCCATGACAATCGAACAGAAGCGTTTTTCCAAAGATGAAATTGGACAGCTTACTGTTTCCATGGGGCAGATACTGGTTCGTTTGGGCGAATATAAAAAATACATCAACGAGATCGTAATGGTTTTAGAGCATATGAAGCAAGGAGATATGAGGATTGAACTAGCCCAAAATTATGAGGGAGAGTTCACCCCCATCAAGTCTGCCTTGGAAGGGATATCTCAAACGCTGAATCATACACTATCCGTCATTCATGTTGCTGCAGAGCAGGTGAGTACAGGTTCAAACCAGGTTGCCAGCGGTGCTCAGGCCCTTGCGGCTGGGTCCAGCCAGCAGGCATCTGCCCTTGAAGAGCTCAACAATTCTATCATCAATATTGCAGCCCAGGCAGTTGAAAACACTACCAATGTTAAGAGTGCTACTCACTTTGTTGAGCAGGCGGTATCGGGTGTTAATGCTGGTAACAAGCAGATGAAGCAGTTGACTGAGGCAATGGAAAACATAGCCTCATCATCAAATGAAATTGCCAGCATTACCAAGGTGATTGAAGACATCGCCTTCCAGACCAATATACTTGCATTGAATGCCGCCATTGAAGCAGCGCGTGCTGGCAACGCAGGCAAAGGCTTTGCGGTGGTAGCGGATGAGGTGCGCAACCTTGCTGCAAAATCTGCGGAAGCTGCTCAAAAAACAGCGAACTTGATCCAGCACTCTGTCGCCACAGTAACGCAGGGAACACAAATCGCCGGCCGTACAGCTAAAATTCTTGATGAAGTAGAAACGCAGGCTGCCAAGGTCAACGACAGCATCATCCGGATAGATCAGGCATCCGT
>JAEYQQ010000107.1 GCA_023409955.1 Bacillota bacterium
TTCCCATTCCACGCTCTACATTGAAAAAAAGGAATGAAAGGCCTTCATGCACCGGTTCGAAATAACCCTTTTCGGATTATCTGCCCCAATGCTATCATACGCCGTAACCTCTGAAATATTCGTGTCAGCAAGGTACATTTTTTAGCCTCCGATACTCATTTCATCCAAAATTGTTCTTGCTCCACCAATGAAAGAAGCAGCCAAATAACATGCATCAAATTCATCTCTTCGCAAAGTGCTGTTCTCAAAATGACTTTGCTCTGTTTTCGCGGCAGGAATACGGCACTTTGGGAAAGAATAATATAAGGATAGCGCGTTTTTTGGCCGTCTATCATTATGCAATTATTGGGAGCGTGAAATAGCAATGTCTCAAGGCCCCCAGCGATTAAGGCAGTTGACCGGAGAGGATGAGTTTGGTGCCGGCAGCCTCTTATATCAACGGGGCGGCGTACGGCCCATATCTTCAGGGTCGGAATCGCTGCGTTATCTCGTAGCCGGCACGCCAAGGCGGGAAGTTACCTTAAAAGCCGATGCACCCGCCCAGTGTACCTGCGATATGTATGAACGAACAGGCGCCTGCCGTCATGTAGTAGCCGCTACACTAATGGCCAGGGAAACCGGAGCCTGGAAGGATATAGAGAAAAAGAAGGCCCTGCTGGGCGGGCCCATGCTGCTCAAGGCCATGGAGGGTGCACTGCCCGAGGCCGGAACGGTACGCATGGAAATCACCCTGATGCTGGAGCGGGATGCCGCAGGCCAGCCTGCTTTACGCGCAGGCATACGCGTGGGGGAAGATAGGCTGTATGTTGTGCGCAATCTGCCGCAGTTCCTGGATGCCATCGATACCCAAACATCCTTGCCATTTGGCAAGGGGTTTGTATTCCATCCGGAATGGATGCACTTTACCCCCAAAGAAAATGCTGTCCTGGATATATTGCGTGCCCTTTGCCAGGCCCAAAAGGAGGTAGGCGTCACCCAGCATGGCATGGAAGCTAGGACCATGCGCCTGCCGCCCCGTTTTGCCCTGGCGCTGCTGGCTTTGCTTAAACATATGCCCTTCCGCCTGGCTGTGGGAGGTGTGGCGCACCATGTTCCCTATGTACAGGAAAAAGAGCTCCCATTGGCGTATCAGGTCACGGGCAATGCCAGGAGCATTACCATTGGTGCACAGCTCCCTGTTGAATGGATGCCACTTACCCCCGACTGCGCTTATGTATGGATGAATGGTGAAGTGGTTGCGCTGAATAAAATGCAGCAAAGTGTAGCCTCCGTTCTGTTTTCACAGGAGGATGATGGCAGCGCCACCTTTGATTTCTTTGGTAAGGATGCGACAAGGGTGATCAGCGAACTGGTTCCCTGGCTGCAATTGACCGGCGTTGTGGAACTGGATGCCGCACTCCAAAAGCAAATCGTGCGTACGCCGCTTATGGCAAAGGTATACCTTGACCGGATCGGTCATGAGGTAGTAGCCCGCACCATTTTTGCATATGGTCCTTATGAAATCGATCCTTTTGCAGAGCCCAATCGGGAGGAAACCGAAGGTGAGCGGCGACTGTTAATGCGAGACGCCAGCGCAGAACGTGCTGTGTTGGATGAGTTGGCTAACGCTGGCTTTCATGTGCGCAAAGGCCGGGTGTATTTAACCGGCCAGGAGAATATCTTTCAATTTGTCTCAGAAGGCGTTCAAAGACTGATGACGATGGCAGAAATCTTTGCCAGCCAAGATTTTAAACGCATGACTCCCAGGCGTCCCAAGTTCCAAGGCAGCATGCGGGTAACCGGTGGGCAATTAATGCTGGAGTTTTCAGAAGAAGGACAGCCCAGTCCGGAGATCCTGGCCATTTTTCATGCATTGCATCTTCGCCGCAAGTACTTTCGGCTTAAAGACGGCTCCTTCCTGGATTTGAGCGGTATGGAGCAATGGCAGGAAGCTGCCGACCTTTTGGTGGAAGGCGCTCAAGCCGAAAATACTGATCTGTCAACAGGAAGCACTCTTTCCCTGGCCGCTTGCCGCACTGCATACCTGCATGCACTCCTAAAGCAAATGAACCTGCCCATCAAAGCTGACGAAAGCGTTCAGGATACAGTTGATGCCCTTCAATCACCGGAAACCAAAATAGCTGAGCCATGTCCTGCACCCTTTGGAAAGCTTCTGCGCCCCTATCAGGAACGCGGTTTTTATTGGCTGCAATCATTGCATAAGCTGAAGATGGGCGGCGTACTGGCAGATGACATGGGCCTTGGTAAAACCATTCAGGTGATATCGCTAATCTGGTGGGCAACCAAAAAAGAAGAAAACCATCTGCCCAGCATTGTTGTAACGCCCACCTCCCTGTGCTATAACTGGCAGGCGGAATTCAAACGCTTTGCTCCCGGCCTTCATATCATGCTGCTTGCCGGAAGCCAGGCCGCCCGGGCCGGACAGATTGAGGAGCTGAAATCCGGCAGCAAAACCGATGTGGTGATCACCTCTTATCCGCTGATCCGCAGGGATATATCGCTGCTTTGCGATATCCCCTTCCGTTTTGCCATCCTGGACGAGGCGCAGCATATTAAAAATGCCTCCAGCGTAGGCGCTGTGGCGGTAAAGCAATTAAAGTCCCAAACCCGTTTGGCTTTAACAGGTACGCCTATGGAAAACAACACAGGCGAACTGTGGTCCATCTTCGATTTTGTGCTGCCAGGTTATCTGCTAAATTATGCAAAGTTCATTCGCCAGCATGGCGATGGGCGAAATGTGGAAACCCTACGCCAAAAAATACGTCCCTTTCTCCTGCGCCGCCTGAAAAAGGATGTGCTGACAGAGCTACCGGATAAGCTGGAAACAACGCTAATGGCTGAAATGACGTTGGAACAAAGCAGGGTCTACCAAGCGGCGCTGCTGCGGTTGCGAACCCGGGTGGATGACCTTTTAAAAACCAAGGGCATCAACCGGGGCCGCACAGAGGTACTGGCCGCCATCACAGAGCTTCGTCAAATATGCTGCCACCCCGCTTTGTGCCTGCCTGATTACTCCGGGGCCAGCGGAAAGCTCGATCTTCTTCTGGAGATACTGCCCGGAGCACTAGAGGCCGGCCGTCGGGTTCTTTTGTTTTCACAATTCACCAGCATGCTCAAGATCCTGCGCCGCAACCTGGAAGCCGAAGGCATCACATGCCTTTATCTGGATGGTGAAACGCCGCCTGCCAGACGCCTGGAAATGGCGGATAGCTTCAACGGTGGAGAAGGTCAGGTGTTCCTCATTTCCTTAAAGGCCGGCGGTACAGGCCTTAACCTCACTGGAGCAGATATGGTAATCCACTATGATCCTTGGTGGAATCCGGCTGCTGAAGACCAGGCCACAGACCGTGCCCACCGCATCGGCCAAACCCGGAAGGTGGAAGTTGTGCGCCTGATTACCCATTTAAGCATTGAGGAGCAAGTATCACGCCTGGGCAAAAAGAAGCGGGCCCTATTTGATCAGCTAATCACTGCCGGAGAGGAAATACCAACCCAGCTTTCAGAAGCGGATATTCGGGCGCTGTTTTCCTGATACACTACCAATATCAAAGAACATAATCCTAATTATTATAATACCGATGCGAAAGGGGTATGCCATATGACACCGAACTGGGATCATGTAGCTATAGCACCTGCCGACATACTGCTGCCAAGTCCCTGCTGCAATCTTTCTGCCTGGGCAGTGGTAGCCTGCGACCAGTATACCTCTCAACCGGATTATTGGGAGTCTGTAGAAACTATGGTTGGGGACAATCCCTCAGCGCTTCGGATCACACTGCCGGAAATTTACCTACATGAGAGCGGTGCTAGGGTTCCGCAAATCCATCAGGCCATGTCGGCATATTTACAAGACGGTACCTTGCATACCGCAGTGAAAAACGGCTTTATATTAACAGAACGCACAACAGAAAGCGGAGCCCGACTGGGGCTGGTTGCCGCAGTGGATCTTGACAGCTATGATTTTAATTCTGATGCCCGGTCCATGGTCAGGGCTACGGAAGGAACAATCCTATCCCGCATTCCCCCAAGGCTGGCAGTCAGGCAGGGTGCATCGCTGGAAAGCCCTCACGTGCTGTTGCTGCTGGACGACTACCAAAAGACCGTTATCGAGCCCTTGTATAAACGGCGAAATGATCTTTCAAAGCTGTATGATTTTGAGTTGATGGCGGGAGGCGGCTGCCTGCGGGGCTGGGCAGTAACAGAACCTGATCTTCTACAGGGTGTCTATGAATCCCTTGAGAAGCTCAAACAGAAACTGCCTGCCGATAATCCCCTGCTGATGGCGGTAGGGGACGGTAACCATTCCCTGGCCACCGCCAAAGCACACTGGCTTAACATCAAATCAGGACTGACGCAAAAGCAGGCAGAAAAGCACCCAGCCAGGTATGCTTTGGTGGAGATAGAAAACATTCATGACGATGCTCTTCTTTTCCACCCCATCCACAGGGTACTGTTTCATGCAGACGGGGAGGCGTTGCTGCGTGACTGGACGGAGTACTGCAATCAAAAGGGCATGATTCTGGTTGCTGATGCTCAGCATGACAACCATAGCATAACGATGATCTACCAAAATTACGAAAAAATCATCAGCATTCAAAACCCAGAATCTTCTCTTCCTGTGGGAACGCTGCAAAAATACCTGGATGATTACTTGATCCGCCATCAAAATGCGGAGATTGATTACATCCATGGCGATGAAACGGTATTGAGCCTATGCAAGCAGCCAGATACCGTAGGCTTTTTGGTTCCGGGCCTTGAAAAATCAGCACTGCTGCCCGCTGTCCGCAAGGATGGCGCACTGCCCCGTAAGACGTTTTCCATGGGAGAAGCTCATGAAAAACGATACTATATGGAGTGCAGGCAAATTATCTAATCAATCAACAAGGGCATTCCAGTTTTGGAATGCCCTTGCTTCATATTGCTTTCTTCTAATTATAAATGGTAATCCCCGGCGGCCTCCGGCTGGTAGATCACTTTTTTAATATGTATTTGGGACTTTCCTGAAGGTACATCCCACATTACCTTATCCCCGGCTCTATAGCCGATGATGGCTGTGCCGATGGGGGATAGGATAGACAACTTGTTGCTTATCCAGTCCGCCTCCTTGGGATACACCAACGAAACCTCCATCTCCTCCTCATCCAAAGACAGGAGTACCTTGGAATTCATGGTGATGACTTCTGGTGAAAGCTGTCCTACCTCTACTATCTCTGCACGCTCAATTTCACCCTCCAGTGTATGGATGGTTTGATCAGGCGTATTGCCGTCGGAGTAGGCGTCGCTGACCACCTTTTTCAACCTTTCCCGATCCATTGCTGTCATGATGACCTGTGATACCATGCGAAGCCCCCCGTTTCTTGCCTTTTCTAAATATTCAGCCATTGTAATCTCCAATATTTTGATGCTTTCTGTTTCCTGCTTAACCTGAAAACCTGCCCGTAAAAACGCCCGAAGTGATCGTTTGTTTTCTGGGCGTATTCTTGCCGCCATCTTCTTAGACCGGAGTTCAAAAAACGCAATTTTCATGCTTTCGTATATGGCGCTCAATCCCATACGCTTTCCCCAGTCTTCCTGCCGACCGATGACGATTACCATTTCTGTCTCATCCGGCTTCACTACCAAGCGCACAAATCCCACCGGCCTTTTGGCCATGTCGCAAATCATAAAGAACCGGCCATCCCTGCAAAACAAATGCGTTAAGACAGGTAGATTCACCCTATCGACTACCTGCTGCAAGCTTTGAGATACGTCCTGGTTGTCACTGAGATATTGCCTGACAGCATCATCCTTTAGCCAACTAATAATATGGAAAGCATGATCCCGGGAAATTTCCGGGTGCAAATAAATAAAAGGCCCTTTCATTTATTACTACATCCTGTCGTAAGAAATAAAAGCCTTTCATAGGAAAATATATCTATGACGGTTCTTTTGATTCACTATATCAAATTAAAGGGGTTCCGTCAAGCTGTTATCTTTTTATTCAAAAAGCGGCGTACAATACGCCGCCAACAAATACACCCATCGCCTTTAAACCTTATTTGCACCTGGCTTTCTAATCATGCAATACTGCTTCAACCCAAAGGGTGTTCCAATGGTATTATACAACTCAAAACCATAATGATTATACATAGGCAGGTTCTTATCGTTGTGCGTTTCCAAGGCTACCAACAGCCCCTTATCCTCCGCATACCGCAAAACCGGCCCCATCACCTTGTTGGCCATGCCCGTTCCCCTTGCTTGCGGACGAACCGCAAAATAGATAATGTGCTTGTACTTGTGGGGCGGCAGTTCCTTTGTCCAGGTGGCATTTAGGTATTGTCTGGCCCGCAAAAACTGCCATAACGTCTTCAGTGACGCATCATCCTCAATCAATGAAACAATGGTCCTAAAAGCATAATAGGTTTCCACAGAAAAAAACTTCAAATGATTATAGGGTTGTGAATCATCATCAGTAATGATCAATCCGTTGACATCCGGGCTGTCGGCAAAAGCATCATCATTTTCCAGCAGTTCGCCCGCATCACAAGCAAATATTTCAGGTAGCGTCCTGTTTCTCACATCTTCCTGCGGTATCAGCTTTTGATACAGCGGATCATCCCGAAAGCATTCCAGCAGGATGCGGACCACCTTGTTGGCATCCGCCCTGGTTAATCTGTACAGCGTATCGATATTCATCATCGATTCACCTTGTTAATCCTCCTGGGGGGTCACTAGCGGCCGCAGCCGGCGAAGCACTTTTTTCAAAAGCTGCTCCAAATCCTGAAGGACAGCTGTCTCTTCCCTCACCGTTTTGTCCAGCCGGGACAGGGCACCCTGTTCCAGCTGCATCAGTTCCCGGATCTCCATGTTAAGATCCGGCTTTTTTTCCTTCAATTTATCCTTTAGTTTGTGTATAAGATCATACAAATTAAGATGGCCCATCACCCGTCCAGCACCCCACAAAAGCCTTTCCTTGGGCTGGTGGAGCACATAAGTGGTGAAATATTCATACACATCCCTGTCAAAGTCTGCCGCATAACAGTTGTTATCCACCTGGCCAAGGCTTGCTATGGCACCCTTTATATGTCCGGCATGAAGCTGCCATACTGCCTCATGCAGCATATGAGCATTATGCTGATCATGCTCATGGGGGAAGATAGAAACATCGTGCCAGGTCAGGCGGACAAAATGATCCTCCAGATAACGAAAGATTTCCAGCAGCTGACGCCTTGCCTGCCCACTGGCTATATACAACTCCCTGGCCTCCAAGCTGCCATCCGCCAACTTCTGGGTATATTGGCGGTTTATCTCCTCCGTCAGCTCATAGGCTTCCTCCGCCTTTTTCATGGCCGCAAGTAATGATCCCCTGAAGGCACCTTCTATCCTTGGATGCAGGCGCTGGCAGGTAAGTGTATCAAAAATGGCCTGCAGACGAACCTGAAAATCCAGAGGCGGCAGGCATAATTGGTCATAGGCCAGCATCAGCCGTCCATAGAGAACATGATGGTAATGGTAGACCGATTCATCATATACATCATCATTGTCAAACTGGGAATGATACCTGGTTTCCATAAAGGAGCTTCCGCCAAACTCATTTACCATAGCCGGTATGCCAGCGATGGCCATGGAAAAATCATCTGACCAGGTCTGGGTGGGGCATATCACCCCAGACCCCTTTGGATAGACAGCTTGAACCTTAGGAGGCAGTTCT
This sequence comes from Bacillota bacterium, assembly GCA_023409955.1. Classification (GTDB taxonomy): domain Bacteria; phylum Bacillota; class Clostridia; order Christensenellales; family Aristaeellaceae; genus JAEWAH01. The sequence continues at coordinate 7,691 of JAEYQQ010000107.1, forward strand.
TTCATTTGCCGCTTCAAAAAACCCTTCATCTCATAGGCGCTGCGTATGAAGTGCTTCTTGCCATGGGCATGGGCCGGCAGCTCCAAGTTGATATTCACAACCGCTTTTCCTGCCCACTCTGGATGCAGCCGGAAGACCTGGTTATATGCACCTACCGACCAGTCATACCGCGTGTTGACAGCCCCCCATTCTTCCGCAGCCATGGCGCAAAACACCAAGGTTTTTCTCGGCTTGTAGCCGCTGGTAAGCACCGTACGGGCCAAGCCCAACATCAGCGCCACAGCGGTGTTGTCATCCTGAAAGCCGGAAAAATAGGAGTCGTAATGGGCTGACAGGATCACCAGTGAATTTTCTTCCTCACCCATGATCTTGCCGACGATGTTATGGGAATACGTGTTTTCCATGACAGTTGATACGGCATCCAGATCCACTGCTGCGCTTTGGCCAAAGGCAAGGTCCATCGCTGCGATCAGGTTCTTGGCATCCCGCTGGGATATAGACAGCGCCGGGGCATCCTTGGGCCCGCAAATATCCTGTGCATTAAGGGTTTTAGCACTCTCCTCACCATAACCGCTGCGCTGCACTGCCACAACTGCCGCCGCGCCGTGGAGCCGGGCCTGATAAGCAGGGTAATTGATCCACCACTCATCCCGCTGGTTGATGGTAATGAGTACAACTTTTCCCTGCACATCCAACTTTTCCAGCTCCCGTGCCGTACCCTGGCCGGCATTCACCAAGATAAAAGACTTCCTTCCACCCGTTTGAAGCTCTGTTTGGTAGCCTCCCAGTTCGCAGGTTATCTCCTGTCCCCATTTGTCCTTGTAGTGCAGCCTGGCTCTTGAAAAATCCCAGCCGTCTACAGGAAACCTTTCCTTTACAGGATTCAGGCCGATACGCTCCATTTCCGTAAATAACATATCTCCTGTTTGCGCTTCGGCATTGGATCCTGCAGTACGGTAACCCAAAACAGGATTGGTTCGGAACTCCTCCATGCGTCTAGCCAAGCGGTAAGCATAGCCTACGTCCAGGCACCTGGAAAAATGCTGCCACTGGGGGTCTAAAGGCAACAATGTGCGTCTCTTTTTATTCATATGGAGATGGCCTCCTTTCCCTGGGGGGATGGGGGAGGAGCAATGTTCAGCCTATGGTAGCACAACAGGAACAGGCCGTCAACGGGGAAGGTATTGAAGCTAAGGTGGATGCATTGCCTAAAATATGGAGAATGCATTCGAAGGTCCAGAGCAATCAAAAAGCCCTAGTTCCCCCTCAGGGGCGAAACTGTGGACAACCCAAAATCCCTGGTCGCCCCCCTCAGGGGCGATACTATATAAAAAGCAAGAATATATACGAAGGTCCTGGGCGACCAGAAAGCCCTGGTCGCCCCCCTCAGGGGCGAAACTTCTCTTACTTTTAATAAGCAAGAAAATATCCAATTGCCCAAGAAAACCAAATAGTTCTGGTCGCTCCCTCAGGGGCGATACTATATAAAAAGCTATAATATATCCGAAGGTCCAGGGCGACCGGAAATCCCTGGTCGCCCCCCTGAGGGG
>JAEYQQ010000111.1 GCA_023409955.1 Bacillota bacterium
ACATTACTCTCACCAATTTATCAGAGAGTGAAATCGACCGGATCATTCGCCGTCATGCCAGCCCATTGTTCATATCCGTCCACGCCACAGACGGTAATGTGCGCAAGCTTATGATGAAGAACCCTGAATCAGACAGAATCATGGAGCACCTTGAGCGTTTTGCCAAAGCAGGAATACAGTTTCATTGTCAGATCGTACTGTGCCCCGGCATCAACGACGGAGCAATATTGGACAAAACACTTTCCGACCTCATATCCTTGTATCCTGCTGCCCGCTCTGCTGCGTTGGTTCCGGTTGGGCTAACAAAACATAGAGAAGGTCTGGAACAGCTGCGTCCGTACACAAAGGAAACAGCCGCTGAGTTGATTGAGCGAATTAAGCCTCTGCAGCAAAAGAACCGTGAAATGTATGACACTGCATTTGTTTTCCCGGCGGACGAGCTGTTTAGCTTAAGCGGGCTACCCCTTCCTGAGGAATCCTACTATGAAGCCTTTCCTCAACTTGAAAATGGAGTTGGACTGCTGCGCCTGTTTATCAGTGATGTGGAGCAATCGCAAGAGGATGACATTGTGCCATGCAGCGGCATCAATCACATTACGATTGCCTGCGGCACATCTGTCGCGCCTTTTTTACAGGAGCTTGCCACCCGATTCGCTCCACCAGAAATTCAGGTTGATGTAAAGCCAATTTATAACGATTTCTTTGGCCGCACAATAACTGTGACAGGTTTAATCACCGGGCAGGATCTTGTTAAGCAATTACATGATGTAAAAACTGACCGGATACTGATTTGTGCCAACATGCTAAGAGCTGAAGGTGACCTGTTTTTAGATGACATGTCCCTTTCTGAAGCAGCCCAGGCATTGCCTCCACCTCTTTTTGTGATTCCCAATAGCGGGAAAGCTTTTTATCGCGCCTTATACGGCATAACCAATACGGAGGATCAAGACGATGCCTAAACCCCTTGTAGCCATTGTAGGACGTCCTAATGTGGGCAAATCCACGTTCTTTAACAAAATTTCAGGTAAGCGTATATCCATCGTTGAGGATATACCTGGAGTCACCCGTGACCGTATTTATGCCGATGTTGAATGGATGGGACGCAAGTTTACCATGATTGATACCGGCGGCATCGATCCGTTAAGTGACGATGTGCTTCTTTCCCAAATGAGGCATCAAGCTCAAATCGCCATGGACATGGCGGATGTTATCTGCTTTTTTGTAGATGCAAGGGTTGGCCTCACGCCGGATGATGAAGAGGTTGCAAGGCTGCTGCGCAGAACCCGTAAGCCGCTTCTTTTGGTTGTAAACAAAATGGATCATACCGGCATGGAAGATGTGCTTTTTGAGTATTATGCGCTGGGCCTTGGTGACCCCATCGGCATTTCCAGTGTAAACATGCTTGGTCTTGGCGATCTATTGGAACAGGTTGTTAATCTTCTCCCCCCACCGGAAGCGGATGAATTGGAAGAAACAGATCATGTTCTCCAGCTGGCGCTTGTAGGCAGGCCCAATGTAGGCAAAAGCTCTTTAGTCAATAAGCTCCTTAACCAGGAACGTACCATGGTATCTGATATCCCCGGCACCACCCGTGATGCCATCGATACCCGCTTTACCGGCAAAGATGGAACGGAGTACAACATAATAGACACCGCCGGTATGCGGCGCAAGCGTGCCATTGAAGATGACACGCTGGAACGGTACAGTGTACTGCGCAGTATTGCAGCCATACGGCGTTGTGACGTTGCATTGATCTTAATCGATGCCAACGACGGCGTAACAGAGCAGGATACAAAGATTGCAGGCATGGTTCATGAAGAAGGCAAAGGTGCTGTCATTGTTGTTAACAAGTGGGATGCCATTGAAAAAGATACTGGCACGCTGGAAGCCTACCGCAAGGAAGTGCAGGAAGCACTGAAGTTTATGGACTATGCGCCTATTTTGTTCCTATCTGCATTGACAGGCCAGCGTGTACATACGGTTCTGGAGCATGTTGATCAGGTTTGGGCGCAATGCACCAAGCGTGTTCCTACCGGCTTGTTGAATGATATGCTAGCAGATGCACAAGGCTCTTTACAGCCCCCATCCACAGGCGGACGTAGGCTGAAAATCTATTATGCCACCCAACTGTCTGTATGCCCTCCCACTTTCATACTGTTTGTCAATGATGAAAAGCTGATGCATTTTGCGTATCAACGGTACATTGAAAACCATTTCAGAAAAACCTTTGGTTTTGATGGAACACCATTACGCTTCATACTTAGGGAAAAGCATAAGGAGAACAAGTAATGAATCAGGTGCTGACATATGTGGCTACGGCCGCAGCCGGTTATCTGTTAGGATCCATCTCCACAGGTTTGATTGTTGCTCAAAGCAGTTCCAATGTTGATCTGCGTAAGGAAGGCAGCAAAAGTACAGGGGCGACAAACGTAATGCGTGTACTGGGCAAAAAACCTGCTGCCATCACCTTTATCGGGGATTTTTTAAAAGTCTTTATAGCATGTGCCATCGGTAGCTTGCTTTCCGGACATAATGGTGCGATGATTGCTGGACTTGCAGGCATCATTGGGCATAACTGGCCCGTTTACTACCAGTTCAAAGGTGGAAAAGGCGTCGCCGGTTCTGTTGCCGTTATGCTGTATCTTTACCCTGTGCCAGCTTTCATCGCAATCTCCTCTTTTTTCATAGTGCTGTCAGTCACAAAGTTTGTTTCACTTGGAAGCATGATCATGCTGACATTGTTTTCACTTATTGTCATTGCAATGAATTTCAGTAATATTTTCACTATTCTATGGGCAATCACAATAGCAGGCCTTTGTATTTACCGTCATAGAGCAAACATTGATAGACTAATAATGGGTACGGAGAACAAGACCACCTTCAAAAGCAAAAAGTAAAGTGTAGAATAGAAAAAGGTCCAGGAGATTTGATCACCTAGGACCTTTTCATTATAGCAAGTGGTGTATTATCATTCTTTGCCAATGCCCCGCATCACGTGCACCAAAAAGTCTTGAGCATTGGCAATAAAGCTGACAACAGACAAGCTGCCTCTGTCTCGAAGCTTGTTGACAGCAAACTCCGATATGTCCACAGTATAGAAAAACACGGGGCGAACCATTCCATCTCTTACGCAAAATGAAGGGGTCATGTTTCCTGTGGCAATGGTATGCAGCTGGGTAGCCAGACAGATCACAGTTGTTGCATGCTTCACCAGTGACCGCATATCATCTTGCCCATGATATACATCAGACACCACCTCTGGCAATGGTCCATCATCCCGAATGGAACCGGTCAGCACAAAGGGAATATCCTTTTTTACACAAGCATGCATGATGCCATCCTGAACCTTATATTCATTGATAAAGCTTGCTATAGATCCGCATCGGCGTATCTTGTTAATGACATCAATATGGTGATAGTGTCCATTGAAAATTGATTCTTGCGTATATATATCCTGACCTAATGCCGTTCGAAACAGCCCGCCCTCCAGATCGTGGGTGGCCAACGCATTGCCTGCCATTAAACCATGAACATAACCTTGTTCAATCAAAGAGGTCATTGCATTTCGGGCATCTGAGTCAAAGGAGCAAGCCGGCCCCAGAACCCAAAGAATAAAGCCATGTTTACGTTCGTGTTCAAGCCTACCGTATAGTTCGTCATAATCCCGGGAGTAGGCTGTTTCACGGGAGCGGCCAGTACGGAAGGCAAAAGATTCTGCAGTATCTGCGCTTTTTCCAAATCCATCTGGATGAACATATATGCCCTCGCTGCCATCTTCCGTACGCCCCGTCACGACCATCTCACCTGCTTTTAAACGGCGGAATTCACGTATATCAATTCTACCATCCGGGCATAACACCGCTACACAGTCCATACGGGATTGCTCCGCCAGCACCCATTCTCCGTTTACTTTATAGTATTCAGGATAAATGGTAGTGGCATGATAATGATCTGGAGCCACCCCATCACATGGTGCTGGAGCAGCTCCAGCATCAGGAGCAGAAGAAAAGTGCTCCTTCTTGAAATCGGGTGCATGGTATACAGGCATGATAAAACGCATTACACAAACACTCTCCAACATGATGCATAAAGTTATTCATTTTCGCACATTTATACATAATAAAGCAAATTACATCAAAAAGCAATGACCCTGTACATGCTGTACGCTTCCTGATATAATGAGCACATTCCATCAAGGAGGAACCTATGGCATCAGCAATATTGAACCACGGCAGGGAGTCCCGCGTATTGAGCGGCCATCCCTGGGTATTTCGCAGCGACATCAACCGTGTGGAGGGTAAACACCAGCCCGGTGATGTAATAAAAGTCGTATCCCATAAGGGCCGTGTACTGGGTATGGCCATGTATAACCCCCAGTCACAGATTGCCTTGCGGATGATGAGTCTCAAGGAAGAGGCAATTGATGCCTCCTTTATCTATGGCAGAGTTAAGCGCGCCATTGAATATCGCAAAAAATTCGCTGACCTTCGCAGCTGCCGGCTGATTTTTGCCGAAAGCGACGGGCTGCCTGCCATGATCGTGGATAGTTTTGGCGGTGTGTTGGTGATGCAATGCCTTTCCCTTGGTATGGAGCGCTTTAAAATGGATGTTGTACAAGCTCTTTCGGAGCTTTTGCAACCGGATGGCATTTATGAGCGGAATGATGTGCCTGTTCGTGCCCTGGAGGGCTTGGATCAAAAAAAAGGTCTTTTGTGGGGCAGCGTACCCGATCGTGTGGAGATGATGGAAAACGGCGTCCGCTTTTTAGTGGATGTGAAAGAAGGCCAAAAAACTGGCTTCTTCTTGGATCAAAAAGAGAACAGGGCCGCTATTGCTCCCTTTGCCAGGGATGCCAAGGTATTAGATTGCTTTACCCATACAGGCAGCTTTGCCCTGCATGCGGGGCACTACGGTGCTCGTGAAGTGTTAGGTGTGGATATTTCAGATCATGCTTGCACCGTGGCTAGGGAAAATACCGCTGCAAACGGACTGGAAAAAAGCGTACAGTTTACCCAGGCAAATGCCTTTGATTTCCTGCGTACACAATGGGATCAAAAAGAGCAGTATGACATGATCATACTCGATCCCCCTGCGTTTACCAAAACCCGTTCTGCTATAGAAGGAGCAACAAGAGGCTATAAGGAAATCAACCTTCGGGCCATGAAGCTTTTGCGGGATGGCGGCTATCTTGTCACTTGTTCCTGCTCACAGCATATTTTACCGGGACCTTTCCTGGATATAGTAAAGGATGCCGCCAAGGATGCCCATGTGCAGCTGCGTCAGGTAGAATATCGAACCCAAGGCCGCGACCACCCTATTCTTCCAGCAGCACCGGAAACACAGTATTTGAAGTGCGGAATCTTTCAGGTTTTCTCATAAGAAAATGGGCGCTGCTGCATATGCATCGCCCATTTTCTTATGCTACTTCCAGGGCAATTTCCATCATCTTCGTCAAAGCTGTCTGCCGCTGCTCAGCAGTCATACCTTCTCCTGTAAAAGGGTTATCGGAGATGGTGCAAAGACACAGTGCATTCTTACCCGCCCGAGCGGCATTTAAATACAATGCAGCGGCCTCCATTTCTACGGCTAAAACCCCAAGCTTCTGAAGCTTACCCAGGGGTTGCGACTCATCATAGAAGGTATCACTTGAATAGAGTGGCCCAGCCTTCACATCAACACCTATCATTTTGCCTGCATCCACAGCTTTTATTAATAAATCAAAAGAGCAGCTGGGAGCAAGATTGCCCTGAAAACCAAATTGGGCGCCAAAATTGGAGTTGGTATAGGTGCTCATGCCAGCCACGATATCCTGTACCTTCAACTGCTGGCTGATAGCTCCGGCTGAACCTATGCGTAGAATATTTTCAACCCCATAAAAGTTGAAAAGCTCATAGGAATAGATACCGATGGATGGCATACCCATTCCGGAAGCCATGACAGACACACGCTTGCCCTTGTAATATCCCGTATACCCTTGGACACCACGGACATTGTTTACTAGAACAGCATCCTGCAGATACGTTTCTGCAATAAACTTTGAACGAAGCGGATCACCAGGCATCAATACTGTTTGCGCAAAATCCCCCGCTTTAGCTGTAATATGAGGCGTTGGAATAAACTCCATGTGTATCCCTCCATTTGGTTGTACTTCACCATCCTGATATAGTATACCATATTTTATAGACAACCAATCAATCTTCGCATTAATGCAAGAAAAAGCTCCAAGATCGACTTGGAGCTTTTTCTTGTTAATAAAATCAAAAGGAGAACAGCGCGGTAGATAGATACCGCTCGCCTGTATCAGGCAGGATCACAACGATTGTCTTCCCTTCATTCACAGGTCGTTTGGCCAGTTGAATGGCAGCCCATAGCGCAGCACCGGAGGATATGCCGACCAGTACGCCCTCTGTATAGGCGATGGCTCTGCCGGTAGCAAAAGCATCCTCATTCGTAACAGGAATAATCTCGTCATAGATTCCCGTATTCAGCGTATTGGGCACAAAGCCAGCACCGATACCTTGAATTTTATGGGGACCGGATTTGCCCTGTGATAATACGGGAGAATCAGCAGGCTCCACCGCTACAACCTTGATAGCTGCGTTCTTTGTTTTTAAGAACTTGCCAGCGCCTGAAATGGTACCTCCGGTACCTACACCGGATACGAGGATATCAATCTTGCCGTCTGTGTCCTCCCAAATTTCCGGGCCGGTGGTGGCAAAGTGAACTTCTGGGTTGGCAGGATTCTCAAACTGCCTGGGTAAAAAAGCATTGGGCAATTCTTGGGCAAGCTCTTCAGCCTTGGCGATAGCGCCCTTCATTCCTTTAGCGCCTTCGGTTAGTACAAGCTCAGCACCATAGGCCTTTAGCAGATTCCGGCGTTCTACGCTCATGGTTTCCGGCATGGTCAGTATAACTTTGTATCCCCTTGCGGCAGCAACGGATGCAAGACCGATACCGGTATTGCCGCTGGTAGGTTCTACGATTACAGATCCTGGTTTTAAAAGCCCTTTTGCTTCAGCGTCATCAATCATTGCTTTGGCGATGCGATCCTTCACACTGCCGGCTGGATTGTAATACTCAAGCTTAGCAATAATATCGGCCTTCAAGCCTTCCTTTTCTTTCACATGTGTAAGTGCCAACAGCGGAGTTTTGCCGATCAGGTCGGTAATCTGCTGATAAATACGGGCCATTGATTATCCCTCTTTCACATTCTTATAATTCCTAGTGGATTAGTATGCATTATACACTATTTCCCGGGAAATGTCAAGTGGAGCATTGAAATAAACGGATAATTTTTCCTATCCTTGTCCTGTTATAAGATTCTGCAGACCAAACGTACATTATACCCACAAAAGGCATTATCAATACCTTTTTAACCAGTGATTATTTATCTAAGGTACTTCAGCTAAAAAAAAACAGGTCTTGCTCCCATACTAGAGATAAAGCCTGCTTTCATATGTATATATTACTCGGCTGGAAAGTTAATAAGTCGTTTTGCCATGTATATATCAGGTTTTCCAAGACCATTGACATCAGGCAGCACGCCAACGATACTATATCCCATCTTTTGATAAAACTGGTATGGATGGTTGTCAAGATTTCGTATATGTGCGATTCTCTCCCACAACCCATCATATAAATCCTGCTCGGCAAGTGATGTCCGGCCAAACTCATCATCCGTACCCAAATATAATGTAATGCCACCCCTTGACTGGACTTCCTTCTCCAGTGCCTCAGTGAGGGCCTTTCCAACACCTTGACGTTGACACTCAGGAAACACAGCCAGAGGATGAAGCTCCCAGCCAGTTTCTCCGTATTGGGGAATTGCACCAATAAAACCCGCAAGATGACCATCTGTTATTGCAGCCAAGGCAACACGGTCGGCACTAAGGCACTTTTCGACTTCTTCTTGAGGACAATCCAGATAGGCATCTGGAAAGGATACAGCAAGAAGCTGCGCAAATTCTTCGCGCAGTGCTGTATTTCTCTTGTCAAAAGCCATGATCTGCACGATCAATTCCTCCTATTCATTTAAAGGCAGAAATGGAAGAAACGCAATACTTCAAGGTATTTTGAATGCTCAAAACGAACTGTGCGCTCATCCAACTGTACGCACCCCGGATACAGGCCATTGCTGAGTGCCGCTGCATGATCCCTATAACAAATATCCACGACAAAGCGGTCAGGCATAGGAAACAGGCAGTTCTTACCATCTGACGCCATTGCCATTTGTGCCGTCTTGCATATTCTTTCCACCGCCAAATTTGGATGGATGGATATCGCAGCCCGCCCAATCCCTTCATTAACTGGAACGGTCAAGATGTTGGGGTTTATGGATGCTATCCACTCACATAATGCTTTGTCGCCTGTTACCATCAAAATTGGAACATTCATCATAGCCGCAGTCAAGCAATTGATATGAAGTTCAGAGGCCAGATCTCCATTTATTTTCACATAATGGTTTTTTGTGTTCATGGTATGGGATAATGGATTGCCACTTATACCAGCGGCGGAATGATAACCAGTAAACATCACCCCGTCAAAATCCTTTGTAAGGCCCGCCATCATGCTGTATAGATTTTGGGCCCATCCACGCAGAACACTGGCCTGCCGGGGCAATGCTTCAGGGTGTATATTCCTGGCGGAGTCGTGGGCATCTTTCACCAATACTTCCTCTGCGCCGCCAGCTATAGCGCCTTCACAAGCGGCTGCCACTTCCATGGTCATCTGCCGGGCAAAAGGAGCATAGTCAGCCTTGCTTTTTTCCGTCTCATCCCAGTGGACGATACCGCATGTGCCTTCCATATCAGCCGAAATAAAAATTCTTTTCATGCACTTCACTTATCCTTTCAGCATTTCCATTGCCAGTGCCGTCTGTAAAGCAACGCCTACGGGCAAGCAGCTTTCATCCACAGTGAAATCGCACATGTGCAGCGCAGGCCCAACACCGCTTCCAAGATCATAGTATACACCTGGTGTGCTGGCTATAAAGTAACTGAAGCTTTCTACGCCCATACTCGGATTCACCCGCTGCACAATGTTCTTTTCCCCCACCATGCACTTAGCCAGCGATAGAAATATATCATGGAGTTCTTCATCATTATAAACAGCAGGATAGCCTTCCTGCACCTCCACCTGAGCACTGCCACCCATAGCTTCAGCGATGGCTTTGGGCATGGTCATCAGTCTTTGCTTCATCATTTCCCTGGTCTTTGGTTTTAGTGTTCGCAAAGTGCCCTCGATGCGCACCTGGTCGCAGATCACATTTCTAGCTGTACCACCAGAAATTTTTCCAAGGGTGACAACAGCGCTGTCTAAGGGAGATACGTTCCGGCTGACCAGTGTTTGAAGCGCAGCTATTATCTGTGCGGATATGGCTAGAGCATCCACACCACGCTCGGGATATGCGCCATGGCAGCCTTTGCCATTTACCGTAATATTGATGGCGTTACTGGATCCGCTGACGCTGCCGGGCTTGGTAAACACCACACCTGCTGGTTGGTCCGGCAGCATGTGCAGGCCAAACACAGCGTCTACGTGTGGGTTTTCCATGCATCCGGCTGCCACCATCTCCTGTGCACCGCCACTGGTTTCCTCTGCAGGCTCAAAGAGCAGCTTGACATTACCGTGCAAATGATGCCGATTTTCCATCAGCAGCCTGGCAGTGCCCAACGCAATGGCCATGTGTGCGTCATGGCCGCAGGCATGCATATGACCTGGTATTTTAGAAGCGAAAGGAAGATCTGTGGTTTCTTGTACCGGAAGCCCATCCATGTCTGCACGTAGGGCAATTGTTTTCCCGGGAAAAGCCCCCCGGATGAGCCCAACAATTGCATATTGGCCCGGATAAGTAATGGTTTCAATCCCCATATCGGTTAATTGCTGTAACAAAAACCGCTGGGTCTCTTTCTCCTCGCCCCCCAGTTCAGGATACATATGCAGCTCTCTACGAATCGCAACGACCCATTCTGCTATACTCTGCACTTGCTTGCGCACATTCTCAATGCTCATCCCCTTCTCCTCCTTCGCCTAGCAGATAATCAAGCACCTTTACAACATTACCTTCTTTCAAAAAGACCCTTTGGGGACGGCGGCTTAAAATGGTGATTGCTTCGTTGCGGTTGGTGTTAGCCCATGTGGCATACTGCAAATAACTGATACCACCGCCCAGAAGTGTTGCAACATCCCCCTGCGCCACATCAGGTATATCAGTTACATCCACCATCATCTGATCCATGCACACAAGCCCTAGCACAGGTGCTAGCTTACCGCAGATTAATACACTGGCAACACGTGACATGCACCTTGGATACCCATCACCATACCCTGCACACAGCGTTGCAACAAGGCTATCCCGTATGAGCGGCGCTTGATCGTCGTAGCCTACAGTCTCTCCGGCTTTTGCACGCAACACCTGGGCTACTTTGGTCTTCAGGCTCAATGCCTCAAGGCAAGTATACTCCATATTCTGGATGCCAAATGGCTTTACACCAAATAGCATAGCGCCTACCCGCACCCTTTGATATCGCCAATCAGGGTATCTGACCAAGCCGATGGAATCGCACAGGTGTATTTCGGGTATGTGCATCCCTTGCGTTTGAAGGGCATCATACATTCCCTTAAGCAGGTCATGTTGTATCTGGTCCCTTTCCTGATTGATCAGCGCAAGATGTGTATACAGACCCTGCACACGAATGTTAAGCAGGTTGCCTATGTCCAGGATATCTTTTATCGACTGCTCGCTTGGCATAAATCCCAACCTATGCATGCCGGTATCCACTTTGACATGAACATATGCCAGCTTGCCTGCCGCTTTTGCAGCATCATTAACCAAAAGTGCCTGTGATAGGGAAGCTACCGTCAACTGAATATCCAACTTCACAGCCTTTAATAAGGCTTCTTCTTCGGCAACCGTCATAACAAGTATTTCGTCTTGAATACCTGCATTGCGTAACTCAAAGGCCTCACGAACGCAGCTGACTGCAAAGCTTACTGCCCCTGCGGCCAAAAGAGCCTTTGCCACCGGAACAGCTCCATGACCGTACGCATTGGATTTCAAAACACAGGTTAGCTTTGCATTCGGCCCACATAACCTGTATGCTTCCTTATAATTATTCACAATGGTATCCAGGTCAATTTCTACCCAGGTTCTTTTCAGGAAAGAGGTATGCATCATTGATTCCTTCCATCCTTCATCCTTGGGAAATGCTTCGGGAAACTCCTTCTTTATGTATGAAAAAATAGATGGGCCTATCCCCTTTTTTCATTTACTTTCTCCATAAACCGTCCTGCATTAACTGCTGTGCGCTGATGAAACGCTTTCCCGATCAAACCACATTCATCATAGGCTGTGATTTCGAACTCATAGCTTCGGCCTTCCTGATTCACCAATTTCGCTTCAGCCCATACCCGCATGCCCAGGGGAGTTGCCGCTTCGTGGCTCACTTCAATCCGTGTTCCTACCGTCGTGACCCCTTCATTCAAGCTGCCTTCCAAAGCAATGCAAGCTGCTTTTTCCATCAGGGCTACCAAAGCAGGTGTAGCAAATACCGGAATACTACCACTGCCCATGTACTCAGCTGTCAGCTCACTGGTTACAACAGTATCATACGTTCCCTTCATTCTGCTTCTTCCTCCTGCCATCCCTTACAAACATTCACCCACCCCGTGCTTTGGCTTGTCATCTCCAATTCTTCAAGGTTCATTTCCACTGCACTGTTGCTGGAGCCGCAGGCCGGATACACGGTCACAAACCGTTTGAGAGATTCATCCAGATACACTTTTACCATCGGGTTTTCAATGGCAAACGGGCATACTCCACCAATCGCATGCCCGATGTTTTCCAGCACCTCTTCAGGTGCCAGCATACGAGCCTTCAAGCCAAAGCATGCTTTATACTTTGCGTTGTCAATTCGCGCATCACCAGCTGCTACAACCAAAATAATGCCTTCCAGGCCTTGAAAGGATAAGGTTTTGGCAATGCGTGCTGCCTGGGTACCAAGAGCTTGGGCGGCCAATTCCACCGTCGCGCTGGATAAAGCCAGCTCCATGACCCTTCCGCCCATGCCATAACGATCCAAGTAAGCTTTAACACGTGTTACAGACATCATATCACACCTTTGTATACAAAGTTATAAACGAAATTATGATATGCCATCAGGAAATGCCTGTCAAGGAAAAAGGCCAGAAAGGCGCAAATTTCCTTACGTTCCTTGAGAATGTTGACAAAAGCCCGCGTGGGTGATAGCATGTTTTCATGGTATTTCAATAGGAATATTTACGTTGGTAAATGGGAGGCACCCATACATGAAAATATCCACCAAAGGCAGATATGGCATGCGCCTGATGCTTGATCTTGCCTTGCACCACAATGGCGCCTATATTCCCTTAAAGGAAGTCGCCAGCCGTCAGGAATTGCCTGAAAAGTATATGGAGCAAATCATCACACCGCTAAGCCGCGCCGGATATTTGCGCGGCGTACGTGGGGCGCAAGGTGGTTATCAGCTGACCCGCAATGCCAGCGATTATACTGTAGGCATGATTCTTCGTACCATGGAGGGTGATCTTTCTGTTGTCAGCCAGGTGGAAGGACAGCAAGAATCCGGTGACATTGCCGCACATTTGGTTGTCAATGATGTGTGGTCCCGTATCAACGCTGCAATAGAACAAGTTGTTGATAATATCACACTGGCTGAGCTTGTTGAAGCCTACAACCGGCATGCTGCCGATAACTATGTGATTTAGTTCAGACTGGTCAAACGGGAGGAAGGTCTTTCCATGATTGCTTTTCAACATGTATCCGTAAAGCAAACCAAACCAAATGGCAGGCCGTTTTTGATTGAAGATGCAAATTTCACCATAGAAGCTGGTGAACTTTTTGGAGTTACCGGATATGAGGGCGCAGGCAAATCCACCCTGATGCGTACAATCAACGGCTTAATTAAGCCCTCCCGCGGTGAAGTATTGGTTGACAGTCAGACGATTGCTTCTATGAATCAACGCGAATTATCTGTTCTTCGCCGGAAAATTGGTATGGTATTACCTTCGCCCGCCATGATGGTAAATATGCCCATTAAGGATAATATTTCTTTGCCCCTGGTTGCTGCCGGTATAAAAGATAATGAGATCAATAGCCGGATTCAGGAACTGTTGGCGTTAACCGGCATCGAAGGTTTGGGAAACGCATATCCTGATGCGCTGACACTGGAACAGCAAAAGCGGGCTGCCATCGCCCGGGCTCTTGCGACCTGCCCTAAAATACTGCTTTGTATGGAACCAGCCAGTGGTCTTACGGCATCAGCAAGCGAGCATATACTTGATCTGCTTGACCGTCTTCATAAAGAGCTAAATCTCACAATGGTCATCTCTACATCTGATCTTCATGCAATACAGCGGCTATGCAGCCGTGCCGCTGTACTCCAAGATGGAAAAGTAATCGAAATCAAAGACACATATGTTTTACTTTCCACGCCTGAACATTCCTTTACGAAAACATATCTTGCCCAACAACTCTCCTTTGAGCTTCCTCCGGATGTACGTGAGCATGCCGTTGGTACCATCGTTTCCATAGAGTATATGGGAGATCCGGCAAATGAACCTGTTCTTTATGAAACCGCTCAACGGTTTGGTGTAGAATTTAATATTCTCCAGGGGCGTATTGAGTACATCGGAGGTAAGCCGCTTGGGAAAATGTATGTTTCCTTTAATGCGGAGCCTGCATTGATGGTTTCAGTGCTTGGTTATTTAAAAGCGCATACCTATCGTGCGGAGGTGATTCAGGATGTATAATAGTTCCTTCACAAATGCATCTCCACTTGTAAATGCGCTGGCGCAGACAGCGCTATTGCTATTGATACCTCTTGTCATTTCAATCGTTTTGGGCGGCATAGCAGGTATGCAGCTTTATTTTAATCGTCATCCGCTTCTCTCTCGTGGAACAAAGCAACTTCCATTTGCCAAAATGCCTCATTGTAACCTTTATTCTTATGTCTATATCGGCTTTTTACCATTGCTCCTATTGGTACTCAATCAGCTGCTTCGGTTTAATATGTTTTCTATGTCAATCATTTTCATTACCGTTGGATCTTGTCTGCACCTGATTTATAGAGTGGTTTATGACCTGAATCAACTGGACGCTTCTGTACTGGAAACAGCTCTTTCCTGTGGGCTAAGCACAAAAGACATTATTTTTCGGGTGCTTTTACCTCAAGGTAAACAAAGGCTCTTATACGCAATCACCGAAACAGCACTTTTTACCCTGGTATTGGTTAGCGTTACTGGCTCTGTTTGCGGGTTCGGCTTGTCCAGTTTGGTCATTGGTGGCATCGACTCCAAGGACAGTGTATGGAGCCTGATGATATTGGCGGTTTTGTTTATTGGATTCTTAGCCTTGACATCACGCTTTGCAAAGTCAAGATTTCACTAACTAACAAATGCTCACATACCAAACCAAAACGTGTATCATAATAAAACGCGCCGTCAGTGACAGCGCGTTTATTACATTTGCAATTTTTAGCATATCCCCGCTTATTTTGATAAAGGCTTATGTACTGTTATCGCCTTTGCAGGACACATCTCCTGGCAGCAATAGCACCGAATGCATTTTCTGTAGTCATATCTGGGAGCTTTATCGCGATTGGGATCTAGAAAAATCGCTTTTCCTTCCACCGGACAGCTATGGACACATGCACTGCACCTGATACAAAGATTTGGATCTGCAACAGGTCTCTCTCGCAAAGCAGGAATCAAGCGGCCCAACTTCAAGGCATATCCTTTTGCACCTGATCCCCGATATACATCGAATCTTTCATTACCAAATAGCCTTGCTGCCTGCTCAAAAGACAGGATGCCATCTGGAGATATGATCTGAATCTGCTCCTCCCGCCATACACCAACACCAGCTTGCTCAGCTGCAACATTGGTAGGAGCCAAAGCAGGAGGCAGGTTAATCAGGCGGCAGAAAACACTGTCCAAAGCTACCGGGTCAGCTGACATCAGTAAAACCTTCATCTCAACCGGTGTGCCCGATGCAGGACCATTCCCCTCCATGGCAACAACCGCATCCATGATATGCAGCCTGGGTTTGAGCAGTACGTTTAAATCTGCCACCATCCGTGCAAATCGGATGGCATCAGGATATTTTGCATGTCCTGCACCTTTGTTGAAGCCCTGAACGCATCCGTATAGGTTTTTAACAGCTCCAGTAACCCTCTCCAAGGCGTGGGTTTTCATTTTACATATGTTGATAATCGCATTTGACTCCAAAACGCCATTGCTGATCACAAAATGCTTACAAATCAACCCGCCCGGTGCAGATACCTGTGTCCCATGACTGAAATCAGCCAATGGGATATCCAAGCCCTGAGCCGCCTTTGCAATGCCACACCCATCAGCGACCTTCTCCATACTGATGGACCCTGGACCAGGCGAATCACCATACGTTAAGTACTTATACTCATTTTCTCGTAGCAGCCGGCCTACCGCTGCAAAAACAGACGGATGTGTCGTCATGGCTTTATCCGGCTCTGCTTTGCCCAGCATATTGGGCTTTAGCAATATCCGTTCATCCTTTGAGACGAACTTTTCGATGCCACCCAAAATGGTAATACCAGCCTTCACTGCCTTATATACATTTTGCGGTTCATAATCCATGCAAGGAAGCAATGCAACAACACTTTTCTCCATAGACAATAACCTTTCCCTGCGTAATTGATATCATGCTGGAAAAACAGCCTGCATCCTTGCATTGTAACACAAATATGACATGACAGCTATGCATGAAGTGTAAAGTATGATACAATCCACTTAATCAAACCTACTACCATATTGAAGGAGATATGTATGTTACGCCAAGCAGCATTTGCCGGGCATCATCCGCTTTTGAAAGGGAACCTGCATACGCATACAACGCGTTCAGATGGAAAAGTCACTCCTGAAGAAGTTATTCGTACGTATTATTCTACTGGTTATGATTTTTTGGCACTGACCGACCACAGATTGTACAATTATACTAATTTTGCTAAAGATTGTGCATTGACAATACTGCCTGGCATGGAAATGGACCGTGGGATAGAGGGACGCCCAGGAACCCATTGTTTTCATACTGTAAGCTTAGGTCCTGAAAAAGAGAATGGCAACGGTTTTGATCAAGACCAGGTGTTTACAAGCGGCAAGGTTAAGGACCAATGGGAATTTCAAAGCGTTCTTGATACACTTCATGAAAACGGCAATATAACGCTGTATTGCCACCCTCAGTGGAGCGGAACGCCTGCTAGAGAGTTTGAAAATCTACAAGGCAATTTCGCCATGGAAATATGGAATAGTGGTTGCGCTTTGGAAAATGATATGGATACAAATGCCGCTTATTGGGACGAATTGCTAATGCAAGGTAAGAGAATATATGGAGTTGCTGTTGATGACTGCCATAAATTGAATCAACTTTGTCTTGGCTGGGTAATGGTTCATGCCTCAAATACTATTAAAGGTATTCTAAGTGCGCTACAAAGTGGTGCCTATTATTCCTCTTGCGGGCCAGAAATCCATGATTTTTATATTGATGGCAATACTGCAGTATTGGAATGCTCACCATGTGATCATATACTTTTTATTTATGGCGGATCACCTAACAAGCTATTTCGTAACGCTGACAGTCAAATTACAAAGGCGGTTTTTCAGGTGCCAGACCATTATACCTATCTGCGTGCCGTTGTAATGGACTCTGCAGGGCGCCGCGCTTGGACAAATCCCATTTTCATTGATGAAAAGGGCAAATAAACGAGAACTACGCATGATGCAACACCTGGTTTTATACTTATAAACTTTAAAAGGCTGCCTCTCAGCGCTTACGCATTGAGGCAGCCTTATTAGTTAACTTTCAACAGTTTCAGATACCGCTTTACCGAAAAGACCACCCCTTGAGACATCCTTTAGCATCTTGGGGATGTCCATGCCTACTGTGTCCTTGATGGACTCAAATGTTTGCAGCATGGTTCCGGATACATCCCTTGCCATGGAGGTTGCACCGCCCTCACCAAAGAGTATGATCTTTTCGGTTTTACTCAAGGGCTCACTGACAGCTTTGGCGATGTCAGGCATACGGTTGATGATCATCTCCAGCATGGCTGCTTGACCATACTGCTTCATGGCTTCAGCCTTTTTGAGAATGGCTTCGGCTTCAGCCTCACCCTTTAGCCGTATAGCTTCGGCATCATTCTTTGCTACGACTAGCGCTGCCTCGGCTTCCTTCTGAGCCTTGAAGAATTCAGCCTCAGCGCGCTCCCTGATCTCAATGCTCAGACGCTCACGTGCAATCTGAACTTGCTGTGCCTGCAACTCAGTTTCCTTTTGAAGGCGGACCAGTTCGGCAGCGGCACGCTCGGTTTCTAATTCTTTACGGGCAACCTCTTGCTGCACATTGTATGCCATGTCGGCGCTGGCCTTAGCTTTATCCTGCTCGGCACGGAAGGAGGCACGCTTGAGTTCAAGCAGCTTTTCCTGTTCGGCCATGTTGGCATCTGCTTCTGCTTTTGCCCTATAACCTTCCTGCTGGGCGGTAGACTGACGGATTAATGTATCACGTTCAGCTTCTGCCTTGGCAATGTCGGCGTCGCGCTTCTTTTCAGAAATGTTCTTGACAGCCAGGGTATCCAAAACGCCATCGTTATCTGAGAAGTTCTGAATTGTAAGGTTTACGATCTCAAGGCCCATATTCTTCATGTCCGCAGTGGCAGCTCGCTGTGTCTCCTGGGCGAACTTATCACGGTTTTGCACCAAGTCAGATATGGTCATTCGGCCGATAATTTCACGCATGTTGCCTTCCAAAACCTGCATGGCCACGGCTGCGATGTCGTTTTGTGTCCAGCCCAAGAACTGCTCAGCAGCAGTAGCTACTGACACGGCATCGGAACCTATTTTTATATTAGCAACACCATCCACCATCATACCGATATATTCCTGAGAGGGAACTGGCTGAGTGGTTTTGATATCAACCTGCATAATGCCTAGATTTAATCTGTCCACACGTTCAAAGAATGGAATCACGAAAGTAGCGCCGCCGCGGACGATACGGTAGCCGAATTCTTTCACAATATCTCTACCGGTTTCATCTTTGACTTTGTATTTGCGGCGGCGTCCGCTGACGATAAGTGCAACGTTTGGCGGAACCTTGATGTAGTTACGAACGAAGGCAATCAAGAAAATGAAGACGAGGACAGCAATACCGATGATGATTAGAGTGCCACCATCAAGATCCAGGATTCCACGAGAACCATACATGTTATCCACCCCTATCCCATATTACATCGCACGAAGCGATATTAAACCATAATAAGCTGGATACAACACTATGTATTGCAAGAGCCTGAGCCCACAAACTGCTGTCCCACCATTTTCACTTTACATATATGGCAGCAGAGTGCTTTATTTCTGGGTCGCCCAAGTCAGGATATCTTTCCAGAGCGGATGCTCCTTGTCCAGCACCAATGTGCTGTTCTGATCAAGGGCAGCTTCAAGGGCCTGCAACGACCGCCAGTAGCTGAAGAAGGATTCGTCCTTGCTATATGAATTGGCATATATCTCCAAGGAAGCCGCATCACCTTCACCACGGATCAAACCAGCTTGGCTTAAAGCATCAGCCACCATCTCTCTAACTTCCAAATCAGCACTGGCTACGGCCTTCAAATATTCTTCCTGGCCTTCGCTTCGAAGCTGCTGTGCTTCTTTGGCCCGGTCAGCCTGCATACGGGCATACGTGCTTTCCACGTTGGCAGGAGGTAGTGTGGTACGGTGAATTTGAATATCCTTGACTTCAATACCGCGTAGACTCATATCCGCATTAATGGTTTTAAGGCCTAATGCCAGTGTTTCATTCAAGGCATCCTTGTTACTGACAAAATTATCAGCAGTCATTCGGTTGATGGTTTGCACAATCACCGGATGAATCAAATTATCCAACTGGTTTTCTGCACTGACCATACTGCCTAACTTTAGGTTGAACAACGCAGGATCAGCTATATACCATTGCGCAAAAGTAGTAATGTAATACTGCTTTTTATCTTGCGTATTAACAACTTCACTGTCGGATACATAAGTGTAAAGTCTTGAGGAATAGCGTTCCACCTTATCCACAAAGGGGATCTTCCATTGAAGACCGCTACCCGCACATATTTCTACATCTTCTGACAGAGATATCTCATTTTCCAGTTCTTTGGTAAATCTTGTATGAAAATCATTTTCACTATTGACGATGATACGCTTAATAACACCAAACCGGCTTACAACTGCCTGTTCAGCTTCTCCTACGATAAATACGCATTCATTGACAACAATAAGCAGCAAAATCAACAGCAGGCCATAAAAGAACAGCCGCTTGCCATTTTTCCGGGCGAAGGATTTCAACTGCTCGGATTCATAATTGATGGGTCTTTGGTAATTTGTATTTCCGCCTTGCATTTAAATCACTCCTTCCCAGTAGATATGGCTGCATCGGTAACAGATTCGCCGCTGTTCAAATCCAGGACTTTCAGCACATCGCTGCTGTTATCTGCAACAATGATTTTGCCGCTGTTTTTCAAGATATTCTCCATGGTTTCTATCATTAATCGGCGGCGTGTGATTTCGGGAGCTGCCTTATACTTTTCATATACTGCATTGAATACGGCAACTTCTGCCTCTGCAGCTGCAATGGTTTCGGCTTTATAGGCTTCTGCTTCCTGCAGCAGCTGATGTGCTTTGGCACGGGCAGCAGGTACGACTTCATTGCGGTACCTTTCCGCTTCGTCCAGCCGTTTGGTCTTTTCATTCTTGGCGTTGTTCACATCCTCATATGCAGGGAGTACAGCACTGGGGACAGTGATATTTTGAATGCGAACGCTGTTGATTTTAACACCCATTTCATAGCTGTCCACAATACGCTGAAACTCCGGCAGAACCGCACGCTCAATATCTTCTTTGTTGAGCAGCGCGTTATCCAGTGCCAGGTTTTGGATGTTCCTGCGAATTACCGCCTCAAAGGCCAACTGCAGTGTTCCTTTGGGATCGTCCACGTCAAAGTGGAATTCCTTTACATCGCGGATGGTGTATTGATAGATGGCTTCCAGCGAAACGATGCTGTTATCGTTTGTAAGCATCACGCCTTCACTTTCATTATCAATGTACTTTGCGGCCCGTCCGCTGGATCCCTGGGCTGTTGTACGAAAACCATACTCCATGGTATGAATGGTAGTAACGCTTTCACTGATAATGCTCTGTATAAACGGTAAACGGAAATATAAACCAGGGCCGTTGGTTGCAGTTACGCGGCCGAAGGTTATCACCAAGGCCTCTTCCCCCTGGCCTACGCGATAAAAACCATTGAACAGAATAATACCCACTAGCACGACGACAACTAAAAGAACCGATATTTTGCCAGGTAATTTGGTTTGCATGGCACAACTCCTTCCATGATCAAAGTTACTCATGAGCCGGTTTTGACTGAATTTAGCATACCATAATCAGGTTGTTTTGTATAGTTCGGCCTATCCAATCATACCAGTGAGAACATGAAAACTGCAATGGTATGCATGAACGTTTCCAATCGGCGTATTATCGTAAAATAAGCAAGAATTCTGTCGGCGATATGTTGACATGCATCATTGTTTGTGGTTTAATAAACCGTGCCTTTAAGTTTACTTTTGCTAAACTCCGTACATTGCCTTCCCGTTTAGCACCATTAAACAGGATGAGGGCATTTTTTCTGCACTAACGCCTTGGGCCACAAAAGGAGATGATCCTGTGAAGATCGGTGAAAAGCTGCGCCGGCTGCGCTTGCAGCGAGGCCTAACCCAGGAGGAGCTGGCAGATCGCTGTGAGCTTAGCAAGGGCTTCATTTCCCAAGTGGAAAGGGACCTTGCCTCACCCTCTATTGCTACACTAACTGATTTGCTGGAGTGCCTTGGCAGCAGCTTGCCTCTTTTTTTCAACGACAAGGAAGTAGAAAAGGTTGTTTTTACTGCTCAAGACATGTTTGTTAAAGAAGAAGAAGAAATACTTCGTGGCAGCATTACCTGGCTGGTAGCAAACGCACAAAAAAACAGCATGGAGCCTATCCTGGTGGAAATGGATGAAGGTGGACAATCACAGATGCTACCGCCTCACGATGGTGAGGAGTTCGGCTATGTATTATCAGGCAGTATTAACATTTTATTAGGCGACAAGCGTCACAAGGCCAAAGCCGGAGACAGCTTCTGCCTGCACCCCCATGCTCCACACCAACTGAAAAATGCCGGCAAGAGTAAAGCTAAGGTTCTATGGATATCCACCCCCCCAATGTTTTGAAGCGATTATATGGATAAAGGAGACCGCTCCTCATGGTTGAAAAAACACATTTGATTGACCTGAAGGGTATATCCAAGGATTTTGATGGCACCACTGTGCTAGATAATATCAATTTATATATACGCAAAAAGGAGTTTGTAACGCTGCTTGGTCCCAGCGGATGCGGCAAAACCACAACGTTGCGTATCATCGGCGGTTTTGAATACCCAACCAAAGGCCAGGTTTTATTTGACGGTAAAGATATGACAAGCCTACCTCCATATAAGCGTAAAGTTAATACCGTTTTTCAAAAATATGCTCTGTTTCCCCATCTGAACGTACAAGACAATATTGCCTTTGGCCTGAAAATTGCCAAGGTGGGCAAGGATGACATCCGCCGGCGGGTAGATGCTATGCTGGATTTGGTGAACCTGAAGGGATATGGCAAACGCAGTGTGGAGTCATTGTCCGGTGGACAGCAACAGCGCATAGCCATTGCGCGTGCTCTGGTGAATGAGCCTGAGGTATTGCTGCTGGACGAACCGCTTGGTGCACTGGATTTAAAACTGCGTAAAGAAATGCAGCTGGAATTAAAAAGCATGCAGCAGAGGCTGGGCATTACCTTTTTATACGTTACCCATGACCAGGAGGAAGCCCTGACCATGAGTGATACAGTTGTCGTTATGCGGGATGGGAACATCTTGCAAATCGGCGACCCCAAACGCATCTATGATGAACCTGTGAATGCTTTCGTAGCCGACTTTATTGGTGAGAGCAATATCTTAAAGGGCACCATGATCCACGATGAGCTGGTCTCCTTCGCCGGAACCCAATTCCCCTGTGTTGACGCTGGCTTTGGACAGAACATGCCTGTGGATGTTGTGGTGCGGCCTGAAGATGTGATGCTGGTGGGCGAGGATGTAGGACAGCTTACCGGCACGGTGAAGAGCGTACTGTTTAAGGGCGTTCACTATGAAATGATGATTGATGTGGGCCATACCACCTTCAAGGTTCATTCCACCAGCATGCAGCCCCAGAACTCCAGGGTGGGTATCGCCATCGTTCCTTTCAATATTCATATTATGAAGCCCATGGCGGATGCCAAGGAGGAGGATGCATCTTGTTAAGCGGAATGCAGCTTCCCACCTGGGCATGGTGGGTAATGACGCTGGCCTTTTTGGGCTTTGTGGTGTTGATAGCTTTATCCATCCGCAAAAATGGAGGCATCAGACGCCCGCTTTTCGCGTCCCCGTATTCACTTTGGATGATCGTATTTACAGCGCTCCCTGTGATCCTCATTGGGTATTATGCATTTACTGACCAAGCAGGGGCTTTTACGCTGGATAATTTCAGCCACTTTTTTGACAGCAACCACAGCAAGAACCAGATATATGCATCTATGGGTGAGCAATATGGTGCTTATATTCGTCGGGGTACGGTGAATGTTGATACGCTAATCTATTCCTTGTGGATGGCTTTTTGGTGCACGATCATCTGCCTGATGCTAGGCTATCCCGCAGCGCTTTTTATGGCGGACAAGGATATGAAAATCGGTTCTACCATTGTTGTATTATTCATCATCCCCATGTGGATGAACTTTCTGCTAAGGACCATCGCCTGGATGTCGCTGCTGGAAGATCAAGGTTTGATCAACAACATCTTACGTGCACTGGGGTTTGGTACCGCACACCTGATGTACAATAATGGGGCTGTGTTATTGGGCATGGTATATAACTTTCTGCCTTTTATGGTCTTCCCTATCTACACCTCTCTATCGAAGATGGATGGAAAGCTTTTGGAGGCCGCCCAAGATCTTGGTGCCAATCATGTGCGTACTTTTGTGAAGGTCACGATGCCCCTTAGCCTGCCTGGTATTATATCGGGTATCACCATGGTATTTATGCCTTCGGTCACTACATTCTTTATTCCCCGTATCTTGGGCGGTGGTAACACCATGATGTTTGGCGACCTGATTGAAAACAAATTCTTAACGGAAGGCAACTGGAACGTCGGCAGCGCGCTGAGCCTCATCATGATGGTTTTAATTTTGGTAAGCTTAGGCATACTGCGCAAGGCCGATCCTGAAGGAGAAGGAGGAAGCATGATATGATGAGATTTATCAAGCGTGCTTACCTTTCCCTAATACTTCTTTTCCTGTATATCCCAATTATCGTATTAATTGTTCAATCCTTCAACGGCGGGAAAAGCCGCGCCAAGTGGGAAGGCTTTTCTCTCAAATGGTATGGTGCCTTGTTTCAGGACAGGTCCATCATGGATGCGCTGTACGTAACGCTCACCGTAGCCATTATCGCTGCCATCGCTGCAACCATTCTGGGAACACTTGCAGCCATCGGTATCCATGCAATGCGCAAGCGTCCCCAAAGCCTGATGATGACCATGACCAATCTGCCCATGACCATGCCGGACATTGTGACTGGTATTTCTCTGATGCTTTTATTCCTTTTTGCCAAGGTAGAACGTGGTTACATTACCATGTTGCTAGCGCACATTACCTTCAATACGCCGTATGTCATTTTGTCTGTGCTGCCAAAGCTCAAGCAAATGAATAAGCACAGCTACGAGGCTGCGTTGGATTTAGGCGCTACTCCTGGTTATGCCTTGATCCATGTGATTTTGCCTGAGATCAGTCCCGGCGTTATCACCGGCGCATTGCTGGCTTTTACACTTTCCCTGGATGACTTTGTCATCAGCTACTTCACCACCAGCCCGCTGGTGCAAAACCTCTCTACCTTAATTTATTCCAAAGCCCGCATTGGTATAGAGCCCACCCTCAACGCACTTAGCGCATTGATGTTTGTGGCATTGCTTCTTCTTTTGCTGGCTGTCAACCATCGAACTGCCAAGGCAGAATAGATATCCGCTTGATGTTTTGCGCAAAAGCGCATGACATATATCTTTAAGGAGGTTTAACCATGAAAAAGTGGATTGCGCTGATCCTTATTGCTTGTATGCTGATCCCCACTGCTTCTTTTGCGGAAAATGCTGGTGTTGTCAATATCTTCAACTGGGAAGACTATATTGACGAACAAACGCTGGAAATGTTCACAGCTGAAACCGGTATTAAAGTCAATTATATGAACTTTACCACCAACGAGGATATGCTTGTACAGGTGGAAGCCACGCCTTCCGCCTTTGACGTTGTATTCCCCTCGGATTATGCAGTGGAGCGCATGATCACCAAAGGGCTACTGGAGAAGATTGATTACGCCAACGTGCCCAATATGGAGCAGATCCTGCCTGAGCTACGCAACGCCACCTATGACCCCACCGGCGAATACAGCGTGCCTTATATGTGGGGCACTGTAGGTATCCTCTATAATAACAAGATGGTAACCGAACCAGTGGACAGTTGGGCCATCCTTTGGGATACCAAGTACAAAAGCAATGTATTTATGATGGACAGTATCCGGGATACCATGGGAATTACGCTGAAATACATTGGCGAATCCATGAACACAAGGGACCCTATTGCTCTTGAAAAAGCCAAGGACATGCTTATTCAGCAAAAGCAGGCAGGCATTGTAAAGGCATATCAAGTAGACGAAACCAAGGATAAGATGGTTGCTGGCGAAGCAGCACTTGCAGTAATGTGGAGCGGCGATGCCCAGTATGCCATTGATTTGAATCCTGAAGACCTTGCCTATGTGGTGCCCAATGAAGGCTCCAACGTGTGGGTTGACGCTATGGTCATCCCCAAAGGTGCCAAAAACAAGGCAAACGCCGAGGCCTTTATCAACTTTATGTCCCGTCCTGACATTGCAAAGCTAAACTGCGAAGCTATCTGGTATTCATCCCCCAACGCCGGTGCAATTGAACTGATGGGTGAAGAATACATCAGTAACCCCGTAATGAACCCTACCCCCGAAGTTGTGGAGCGCTGCGAGTACTTTAATGATATTCAAGATTTCATCGCTATTTACAATGCCTTGTGGCTGGATATCAAAAGCGCAAAATAATCTGTATGAAACACAAAGAGCCCGGCAAATCGCCGGGCTCTTATATTATGTTGTGCACTAATTGGTTTTCTATCCTTCTGTCACCATTATTATAACATACCTTACAAAAAAGAACCAGACTGTATATTCCGGCAGGAATATGCTAGACTACATGCACATCGGAGCAAGCCGAATCAACCATACGTCACATGACGAAAGGAGCGGCAAAGCAGTGAGTAAAACAGCAATGCATACTGATATGCAATCTGAGCAGCAGTATTTAGAAAGGACAATTGCTGCAGCCCACAAACAATGGCAGAATGCCAAAAAAAAGCTCATTGGTGAGCAGGAAGAAATAGCTACTGCCTTTGAAGAAATGTTGGAAAATGCCACCCATGACCTTATGGGGCTGGATTCTGAACAAGGCTTTCATAACTTAGCGAACCTAAGTCAGTATATCATGCCCTTTACAACCCAGATGACCGCCCATGATACAGGGACTAACACAATCAAAGCACTGGAAGGCATGATGGATTGCCCTTACTTTGCCCGAATAGATTTTTTGTATGAGGGGGAAGATACCGCGGAGAAAATATATATAGGCCGCATAACACTAATGGATCAAGATACCCTAACCATACATG
>JAEYQQ010000051.1 GCA_023409955.1 Bacillota bacterium
TATCATGGAAACGTGTAGGGGCGATTATCAATCGCCAGCAAACATTGATAAAAACACTACCACCTACATTTCCAGTGCCTCATACACGAAAACAAGCACATACGGTGTAGGGGCGATGATCCATCGCTTGCAAGTTTCACTCAAAAATTGCATTGCTGTAAAGATAGGCCTCCTTCACATCAGCGAATGCACTGCGCAAGCACATACGGTGTAGGGGCGATTATTAATCGCCCGCAAGTATGAACACACCTACCGACTGAAAATCATCTCATAGCATAAGGAGACACCCCATGTCCGATGACCGTTTGATGTCCACCAATTTCCGGCCGGAGGAAGACGCCCAGGAGCAGTCCCTGCGCCCCCGTACACTCAGGGAGTATGTGGGCCAAGCGGCGGTGAAGGAGCGGCTGCAGGTTTACATACAAGCCGCCCTAAAGCGTCGCGAATCTCTGGACCATATCCTCCTGTACGGCCCGCCGGGCCTGGGCAAAACCTGTCTGGCCGGCATCGTCGCCACGGAGATGGGTCAAAGTATACGCATCACCTCCGGCCCGGCCATCGACCGCCCCGGTGACTTGGCCTCCATCTTAACCAACCTGAACGCCGGGGATGTTTTGTTCATCGATGAAATCCACCGCTTAAGCCGAGCCGTGGAGGAAGTGCTGTATTCCGCCATGGAGGATTATGCCCTGGATATCATGATCGGTAAAGGACCCACCGCAAGGTCCATCCGTCTGGATCTGCCCCGGTTTACACTGGTTGGCGCCACCACCAGGGCGGGTCAGCTTTCTGCACCCCTTCGAGACAGGTTCGGTATTATGTTCCGCCTGGAAATGTACAGCCCTCAGGAACTGGCCCAAATCGTTCGCCGGAGCGCTGGCATTTTGAATGTATCCGCCCAGGATGACGGCGTTTTGGAAATCGCAAGGCGCAGCCGGGGCACACCCCGTATCGCCAACCGTATGCTAAAGCGTGTTCGGGACTTTGCCCAGGTCAAGGCGGAGGGGACCATCACCAGGGAAGTCGCCAAGGAAGGCTTGACCATGCTGGATGTGGACGAGCTTGGCTTGGACCGTGTAGACAGGACTATGCTAGCTACCATGATCGATAAATTTGGCGGCGGCCCCGTAGGGCTGGACACCCTGGCGGCCACCACCGGCGAAGATCCCATAACCATTGAGGATGTGTATGAGCCATACCTGATGCAGCTGGGCTTTATCATGCGCACCCCAAGGGGCAGGGTTTGCACGCCCTCTGCCTATGAGCACTTGAAACGTACCCCGCCAGCCAAACCCAATGTTGATGACGAGCAGCTTCGGCTGGATCTATAGTTACTGCCGTACATAGCGCTTTCAATAGCCCCCAATACATCTAAAGGAACATTTATGAAAACATCCGACTTTTTTTATGACCTTCCGGAAGAACTGATCGCCCAAACCCCCATGGAGCCCAGGGATCACAGCCGCATGCTGGTATGTCATAAAGATACCGGTACATTGGAGCATCGTATTTTCCATAACCTGCCCGAGTATCTGAAAAAGGGCGATGTGCTGGTGATCAACCAGACAAAGGTGATCCCCGCCAGGTTGCTGGGGGAAAAGGAAGACACCAAGGTCCCAGTTGAGTTTCTGCTTTTAAAGCGTCAAACGAAAGACGATTGGGAAGCCATCGTCCGCCCAGGCAGGCGTTTAAAACCCGGTGTCATGGTCAGCTTTGGCGGGGGTCTTTTACGGGCTGAGATTCTGGGCAATGTGAAGGACACCGGCGGCCGCACTGTCCGCTTTATTTATGACGGCGTTTTTGAAGAGCTTTTGGATCAGCTGGGAGAAATGCCCCTGCCGCCTTACATCCATGAAAAGCTTGCACATAAGGACCGCTACCAAACGGTGTATGCCAAAGAAGAAGGCAGTGCCGCAGCGCCTACCGCCGGATTGCACTTTACCCCCGAGCTGTTGCAAAAGGTCCGTGATATGGGTGTGGATGTTGTGCCCATCCTTTTGCATGTGGGTCTTGGCACCTTTCGCCCAGTAAAGGTGGAAAGCATTGAAAGCCATGTGATGCACTCCGAATATTATGAAGTATCAAAAGAGGCGGCGGATCGGATCAATGCTGCCCGGAAAAGCGGTGGACGTGTTATTTGCGTGGGTACCACTAGTGTCCGCACGCTGGAAACTGTTGCCGATGAAAATGGGATTATTCATCCTGGCAGCGGTGACACCAGTATTTTTATCACCCCCGGCAAGGCATTTCATGCCGTGGATGCTCTGATTACCAACTTTCATCTGCCCGAAAGCACACTGCTGATGCTGATCTCTGCCTTCATGGGCCGGGAGCAGGCGATGCATGCGTATCAAACAGCTGTTGAGCAAAAATACCGCTTCTTTTCCTTTGGAGATGCCATGCTGATCGTTGGCTGAGTTTGCTGGCCATATGACATAATCCGGAGTCGATGCGTAGAAGGAGCCGAAGTTCGGCTCCTTTTTTGTAGGACAAAGCAATATAATAAAAGTCATTATGGATAAAATCTCTATAGGCGGACGGCTATGGGCTGACTGGCAAGCCTGATTTCCAAATGCCTTGAAAATGCACGTTGGGCAATGCTATAATGAGCCGTCCCATCATGGAAAATGAAAGGCGGGGCTGTATGCGCAGCATGGCATTTCGGTTTCTGGCTTGTGTGGGGGCAGTACCCTTGTGCGTATATCTTCTGCCAGGCGTTACTGCAGCAGATTACACTTATGCTGTAATCGCAGGTGCGGTCCTTGGGATGATTTATATCACCCTGCGGCCTGTCATGAAGCTGCTGCTGGGTGTGTTTAATTTCTTTACCCTGGGGCTGCTATACATTCTGCTGGATACCTGGCTGGTGCAGCTATGCAGTTGGGTCATGCTGGACCAGTTCCGTGTGGAAAATTTCTGGTGGGCCTTGGCAACCGCGTTGATTGTGAACGTAGTCCGCGGCATCTTTGGCAAAATGTTTAAACCTTCTAAATGATATAAGGATACAGTCGTGTTATAGAAATAATGCCGGATGAGCCGGAGGATGTATGTCAGTAGAAAATCAAAATGTCCAGGGCGTATCCAACGCCATGATGATGGAAGCCGCAGGACTGGCTGGTCGTATTATCTTGGAAAACGGCGGAGAGATTTATCGAGTGGAGGATACAGTGGAGCGCATGGGCCGGGCCTTTGGCTGCACCAAGGTGGAAGTGTTTGCTGTGCCCAGCGGCGCTTTTATTACCCTTGCCTTTCCAGATGGAGAGGAAAAAACTAGCGTTCAGCGCATCCGGCGCCGCGGTACCCATTTAAAAAAAGTGGATGATGCCAACCAGATCAGCCGCGAAGTCGCATCCGGCGAAATCACCCCCCAGCAAGCCCTGTGCAGCCTGAAAGCAATCGCTGCATGGGAGGACAAAAAGGGTCGGTCCATCATGCCCTGGGCTGCAGCCGTATCCTCCTTCAGTTTTACTTTCATGTTCGGCGGCAGCTTTGTAGACGGAGCTGTTGCCTTGGCCTGCGCCGCCATGACCCAGGGCTTGATACGTCTGATCAAGCAGTACAGCCTTCACTACATTGTTACCAGTCTGGTAGGCGGTGTCATCTGTACGCTGATCCCTCTTGTATTTCATCATCTTACTGGCACGGGCGTCGTAGATGCCATGGTAGCAGGAGCCTTGATGCCGCTGCTTCCGGGGCTGGCCATGACAAATGCTGTACAGGATACCATGCGCGGTGACATGCTATCCGGCGTTACTCATGCAGCCCAGGCGCTTTTGATTCTGGCCTTGGTGGCCGGCGGTGCGCTGGTGTCCCAAAGCTTGTACCTCATGCTGGAAAGGGGGATATAGTATGCTGCTCCCCCTTTTGCAAGCGGTGCTTTCCAGCTTTGTTGCAACCTTGGGTTTTGGGGTGCTATTGCATGCGCCAAGGCGTGCCTTGCTGCCGGCATCGGCAGCTGGGATGGCTGCATATGTAGCTTATTGGTTATTGGTGTATGCCGGGGTGTCAGAGCAAGCATCCAACTTTGTTGCTGCTGTCGGTGCGGCTATAATGGCAGAGCTGCTGGCCCGACATATGAAAATGGCGGCTACGGTGTTTGTTACGCTATCCATCATTCCCCTGGTCCCAGGCTTGAATCTGTATCGTGCCATGGCTTTCTTGGCACAGGGCCAAAGTGAGGAAGGGCTGGCGCTGGGGGTCTCCGCCATGCTTACGATACTCATGATATCCCTGGGTATTGGTATGGGCTCTTTTCTTGTGAGGCTGCGCAAGCG
>JAEYQQ010000116.1 GCA_023409955.1 Bacillota bacterium
GCAGCCAGGGTAAAGGGCACGCTAATCTTCATGAATGCTCCAGCACTGACCTCATGGCCTTCCTTACGCAAGATACCAAGGGCTGTAATGTTGGCTGATGCGCCGATGGGCGTTAGGTTGCCGCCCAGGGTCGCCCCGGCCAACAGGCCAAAGTACAGTATGGTGGGATCAACACCCATTTGATTGGCAATACTGTATGTTACAGGTAGCATGGTGGCAACATAGGGGATGTTGTCAATAAATGCTGAAAAGATGACGGATGCCCATACCAATAGCGTGTAAATCAGAAATAGATTGTTGTTGCTGACAGATACAAACAGCTTGGCGATTTCATCCACAACGCCCGCTTGCCTGATACCTTCGATGACTACAAAAAGACTACCCAACAACAGCAGCGTAAATACATCAATCTCCTTGAGCACTTTGACTGAAGCCTTCCAGTCTCTCTTGAGGATCATTTCCCTAACGATGCCGATGACCATCAGGGTAACGCAGATAATGCCGTTGGTAATGGCAGGTTTGTTAGGAATAAAGGAAGCAAGGATCAAGAGAACCACCGTTCCTAATAAAAGGAAAGAAGGGAAGTAATCCTTTACCTCGGTTCTTTCAGTCAGATGAACGGGTTGACTTTGGTCTTTGAACACCAGCAGCAAAATCAGCGCGGATACGATGGCGCCGATCTGCACAATGAAGAACATACCAATGCGGCCCCGGAAGAAGAAAAAGTCCAAAAAGTCCATATTTGCGTACCCTCCAAGCAAAATGGAGGTGGTGTCGCCTACCAGTGTGGCGGCACCCTGTAGATTGGATGAGATAGCAATCGCAATAACACTAGGAACAGGAGAAATCTTTAGCTTCTTGGCAATGGTCAGCGCTACAGGCGCTACCATCAATACCGTTGCTACATTATCCACAAAAGCAGATATTAGGCCCGCAAACAAAGAAAGAGCAATGATCGCCCACTTGACATTGGGCGTTTTGTCAATGATATAATCAGCCAATTTGGCAGGCATTTTGGATTCAATGAACAGATAAACCGTACCCATAGTGCCGGCAATCATCATTAGAACATTCCAATCCACAGCAGAAAATACATTCTTCCCCGGGAGAATGCCTGCCAAAATAAATGTTATAGCAGATGCAAGAGCAACATAGGCCCGATATTTTGGTAAGGATAGCAGCAAAATATAGGTGGCAATGAAAATCCCCAAAGCAAGCAGCATAGCGTCCCTCCTGATTTCTTACTGTTTGAACACAGTCGACATCATTTTACCATATGTATATGGAGGAACGCAAAGCGCCAATGATATAGTAATACAATTGTAAGGTTATTTATTGCTGGAAAAGGCCAAGGTAAGCCCGGCAGCATCCACCCTTTCTGCAATTGCCTGCCGATCCGTGCTGTAGAGTCCCAAATCCCTGAGCCTTTTGAACAGCACCGAACCGGAGAACGTATAGCGCAGCGATAATCCATCTTCTGTTTGGGTCATTTCCCTAACCCAAGCAATGGCCTCACCCACCGCAAGGGTTCGAGGCAGTGTCATAAGCGGGCGTTTCATGGCATATCGTGCAGCATTATACCCAGCCAGCATGCCAGTCGCCATGGCTTCGGTATGCCCGACCAATGGCCCTGCCTTTTCGCCCGCACAAAGCACGTTTTCAAGGCCTTGCACTTTCATGGTATCATCCCTTGGTGCCATGTCAAAAAAGCGCATGGAGTTGCCTATTCCCCCAGCGTATGGGTCTTCATACCTGGCGTTTTCAAAACCGGGAATCTGATGCAGCTTCTCCAGTTCAAAATAGGAGACCATCAGTTTGGCATGTCCCGTATCCAGCACAATCAAATGATCCTTGTACTCCTTGAGCGCATACTGCTGGCATGCCTTTTGTGATAGGTGATTTTCCTGAAGCTCGGGAGGAACAGGCAGGACAACCACACCATCTTTTTCAAGACTCGCCGCAATGTCTGCAGAAAGGGAATCCTTCATCAGCTTACAAGCTCCGCTCATAGAGCCCATGGACCCATCCTTTCGTTTTGCCGAACGCCCCTTCACCCCCGCAAGAGAGCACAGGCTTACCCGGCCGCCAAAGCTTGGGCATCGCATGATACACATCACGCAGCCATTGCCATGTTTTGTGCAATTGTTCATGGGGCCAAAGCTGCCGGTAGCGTCTATAAAGGCATCCCCATCAAACACCTGCCCATCTTCAGTTAAGACAGATACCATACGTGTGCCAATAAGCTGCGTCTTCGTGACCCTTGCTTGATAATGCAGCTGCACCCCAGCAGATTGCAGATATCGTTGCACCGCGCCAGGCAGGCGGGCAATATCATATAAATCCGCATGAGCATGGCCGGGAAAGCAGATGTTATGGTGCCTTAGGCAATCATCTACCAGCTGAAACAAACCACCGCCCATGGCAATGCATTCCTCCGCCGCAGTAAACCTGCCATTGTTGCGCATAATACCGCCTACCAATCCTGTGCCAAGGAGCATATCCGTCCGCTCCAGCAGCACAACCTGCGCTCCTGTCTTCACAGCAACAGAAGCAGCAGCGCAGCCTGCCCAACCGCCGCCAATTATAACGATCTTCACACCTATTCCTCCAATAACACTAAAATGCCGGATCAGATCCGTTTGCTATCCGGTCATACCGCTATCTTTTCCCGCTTTTTCTGCAGCATGCCCTTGTTATGCCAACGGATAACCATTGGTCGATATTCTTGATGCCTACTTGTCTTAAGATGGCATTTCATGCTATGATTTTTCTGTCATCATAAGGAGGTACAAAGCAATGCAAGCAACCGAACTGGCTGTTTCCCATATCAAGGCGCTATGTGAAATTCCAAGCCCTACCGGCTTTACCCAAATGGCAGAAAAGTACTTATTGGATGCCCTTGTAAAAATGGGTTATTCTCCCATGCGCACCCCCAAAGGCACAGTGATCTGCCACCTTGGCGGTGAAGGCAATCCGCTTTTGCTGTCGGCCCACGTGGATACATTGGGCGGCATGGTCCGCAGCATCAAGGCCAGCGGCCGGCTGCGCTATACCAAGATCGGTGGTTATAATGACAGCGCCATCGAAAATGAAAACTGCCTGATACACACCCGCTGTGGCAAAACCTATTCCGGCACGGTGCAGACCATCAAGGCCTCCTCCCATGTGTACGGTGACACAAGTGAAATGAAGCGCAGCGATGAAACACTGGAGATTGTATTGGATGAAATCGTTCGCAGTTCTGATGATGTCAAAGCATTGGGCATTGCTGCCGGGGATTTTATCAGCTGGGATGCCCGCACTGTAATCACTGAATCTGGCTATATCAAAAGCCGCCACCTGGATGACAAGGCTTCCAGCGGCATACTGCTGGCATTAGCTCAAATGGTGAAGGATGGGGAAATCGCCCTTGGCCGCAGCGTACATTTGATGTTTACCGTGTATGAGGAAGTGGGTCATGGTGCATCCGCTTACCTGCCCAAGGAGATCAATGATATGATTGCCGTGGATATGGGCTGCGTGGGCGATGACCTTGCCTGTGATGAGACCATGGTCTCCATCTGCGCCAAGGATTCCGCCGGGCCTTTTAATTATGAGCTTACCAATGAACTTGTGGTCCTGGCTAAGGAAAACAATTTGCAATACGCACTGGACATCTATCCCCGCTATTCCTCTGATACTGCCGCCGCTCTTGAGGCAGGTATGGAAGCCCGCCACGCGCTGGTTGGTACTGGCGTATTCGCCTCTCATGGATATGAACGCACCCATCGGCAAGGCGTTGAAAATACACTCAAGCTTCTGGCTTCGTTTGTAACGAAAAAGTGAAGCTCGCTATCACTTATACAATGCAAAAAGCTTTCAAGCATGAATTTGCTTGAAAGCTTTTTGCTAATGGTAAAAATACTAAACTTCCTGAGGAACCGCCTTTGGCTCAGACTGGTGACCGGATACGATATTCTTCAGCCATATTCCACGCTTAACCAGCAGCACACCAACGGTGCTTTTTACAATTTCTATACTTTGGCACAAAGGATACAAAAGCATAATATCCAGATTTGTCATATGGACCAGGAAAAGCGCAAAGGGAATATGTATCCCCCAGGAGAACACGCTGTCAAACAGGAAGGTGAGAATGGTGCACCCGCCTGAGCGCAAGGTGAAATAGCTGCAATGGGCAATGGAGTTGATTGGCATCATAAACGCAGCTGTCAATATAAACCGGGATGCCAATGTACGAACATCTGCCTCGATATTATAAATGCTAGGAAACACAGATGAGAGTGCCGCCATCACCGATCCAATCACTAAACAGCAAAACACGCTAAAGCCCATTATCTTCCATACATCACGCTTGGCCTGCTCCATATTATCGGCACCTAGGGACTGACCGATCATCACCGCCACGGCATTGCCCATGGAAACAAAGACTACGTTGAACAGATTGCTGATGATGCTTGAAATTGTCATGCCGCTCATAACCATCAGTCCCCGGGTAGAATAGATCTGCATTAGCGTAGCGACACCTATGGACCAGCACGCTTCATTCAGCAAAAGTGGCATGCCTTTTTTCATTACAGCACCAAGAAGCTTCCCAGGTACTTTCAGCGTACGGTATACGCCATGCATAAAGCCAAAACGGTTTTTATTACGGTGTGTGCCTACTACAACAATGGCCAGCTCCACAAAGCGAGAAATAACTGTTGCAATGGCTGCACCCTGGACCCCCAGGGCAGGAAAGCCCAAATACCCAAAGATTAAAAGCGTATTGCCGCACAGATTGGTCAATACCGCAGCGATGCTGGCAATCATAGGAAGCATGGTCTCCCCCGCTTCGCGAAGGGTGCCGGCATAGCTTTGGGTTAGTGCAAAAGGCAAAAGACCCAAAAGCATAATCGCAAGGTATTCCTGGCTGCTGATCATCATGGCTTGGGCAACAGCGGGGTCCCCCTCACCGGTTAAGTACCCCTGGATTAGAATGTCACCAAAGCTCAAGAATACTCCCAGCGCAACCAGAATAATCGCTGCAGATATCCATAGCTTGATACGAATAGTATTGCGGAACCCTTCCATGTCTTTTGCGCCAAAGAATTGTGCGCCGAAGATACCAGGTCCTGACAGCCCGCCGAATATGCACAGATTAAATATAAACAGCAGGTTGTTGGCAATCGCAACGCCAGACATCTGTGCCGCACCCAGCTGTCCAACCATCAGGTTATCCAGTAGGTTTACAAAGTTGGATATGCTGTTTTGAATAATAATGGGTACGATAATGGCAAATACAGCTTTGTAAAATTTCCGATCTCCGATGAATGTCTTCTTGAACCAGCTGACGACGCCTTGCATGAAACCTTCCTCCTGACAGGGTGTGTTGAACCCCAGAATATGCATTATATCACGCTGCAGCAGATATTGTACACCCTTGATATGTACGCAATAAACCATACTGCTATAGTTTTTTGTAGTACTCATGCAGCTTACAAGACAGCCCCATATGGAATTAAAATCAATCCCGCTCTGGATTACCCAGAGCGGGATTGACTATTGGATGCGCCGTAAAACACATGCCATCTATTCCCTGTATGGATCGGCCGCTGTACCGCTGCCTTTTTCAAAGAATACCGAGTCCAGCTTGACGCAGATGGCCGGGCGCACGCCGGTTTGTACATCATCAAACTTTAACCCAGGGCTGTAAACAACACCGTTGTAGTATACAATGGCCTGGGAGCCTTCGGAGGTTCCTGCGGTATTCAGCCACCACCAGCCTTCCCCCGTAGTTGCAGCATGCAGGCTCTTTGCCAGCGCGTAAGCTGTTGCCTTACTCTGTCGGGAGGCATCCGATGTGAACCCATATGCTGGGTTTTGAATATCCTCCTTGGTCAAAAGAAAAACACTCCCAAGGATACCATTAGGCAGAAGGGCTGATTTTTGATCGGCACTGAAAGCCTCGTTTGCAAATGCACCGTTTAAAAAGGACTGCAGGGTGCTGCCCTGATAACCAGAATTGGCAGTACCGGTATCCAGCGCAGCTGCGTCCAGAATCTTGTCGGATACAAGCAATGCAGTCCCGTTCTCCACCTTCAGCACCCGCCATAAAATTGGCGTTTTTGCACCAGCAGCCTCTTGGGGATAAGCGCCCAAGGAAACGTACTGCCAGCCCTCCTGATAACCCCTCAGCCGAAGATTGACCTCATAGCGCTGCTTGAGCTCTTTTGCTCGACGAGCCGCATCTGCATAGGTATCCAATGACTCATACAAGGCGATGGCTTCCTGTACTTTTTGGAAACCGCCTTCCTTTTGCTTTGCATCAGCCGCCTGGTATAAGGACTGGCGACAGCTATCCGCCAGCATAGCGCTGTCCCGGAAGCTACCAAGGGCTGCAAACACCTCTAAAGCCCCTTGGTAATCCTTGGCTTTGATCAGATTCTGTCCGGCCTGGTACTTTTGGGAAAGCAAGGCCTGCTGGCAAGCTTCCGCCCGCTTGCTACTGTCACTATAGGTGCCAAGGGCCAAAAACGCATCCATGGCTGCCTGATACTCGCCCTGCTTTAGCAAAGCATCCGCTTCTTCATATGCCTTTTGCGGGATCATGACCGTACAATTGGCAAGACGCTGGGCACTGTCCTGAAAGGAACCCAGAGATCCGTAGGCCATTTGGGCAGCGGCGTAATCTTCCTCCCACTCCAATCGTCTGGCATCTACGTATCGCAGGTACATTTCACTG
>JAEYQQ010000056.1 GCA_023409955.1 Bacillota bacterium
CGATTTAACGTGGGACAATTTCTGCCCTGCGGGCTCAAATCGAACCATTAACTATATTATGATGCAATTTCGACTCAAATGCAAGAGGCAAACAAAGAAAATACAAACCTTTGTCCAAAGGCATACCGCCTTTATCCAAATATTTTTCTCTGTCTTACTCTGCGCAAACGATTGCACCATATGGTCAGGAGGGCTTCCTATGCGTAGTATCAACCTAGGCGCCATGTACCATCAGCCCTGGCTGGGATACCGCCATCCACTTTAAGATGGGCGGATTTGCATCCGGTTGTCCACAAGCCGAGATGATTGGCGGGAAGCTTGGCTGTAGACAGCTGAGATGTACGGCATGGGTCCGTCTATCTCCTGTGCACAAAGCTGCAGATGACAAGCATGTGGCGGGATGAAAACTACGATTGATCCGTACGTATTTTTACCACTTCTGACCCGCGCATACACTATGCATTTTGCCTGATTAGAGCTAAGTTCAAAAAGATGCTGGACCAGAACGGCATGTTTCCCCCCGGCATCAAAAGCTCCGAGGAAACCGTCTGATCCCTCTTTGCGTATGCCAAAGGACACCTCACATCGGTACAACATCTTCGATTATTTTCAGGCAGATCCGCTTTTAGGTCTTTGCAAAATTTGATGGTAATCAAGTTCGTTTCACCTGCCACAGATCTGCAGAGATACTCACATCTTACCTTGTTCATTATAATGAGGCGCAGCTGCAGTGCATCGAGGGAAAAACTCAAAAAAGAGACATAGCCACTTTTTCGACATACAAAGAAGGCGGTTCATTCTGAACCGCCCTCTTTGCAAAATATCAATTCCTTTTGCCATTACGTAATTATTTCGAATCTTTGCTTTCCCTGATCTTCAAGGTTGCGCCAACAAAATCCCGGAACAGGGGGTGTGGCCGGTTGGGGCGGCTCTTGAGCTCCGGATGAAACTGCACGCCCACAAACCAGGGATGGTCTGCAATCTCTACAATCTCCACCAGGTTCCGCTCGGGATTACGGCCTGCAATGCGCATGCCGCCAGCCTCAAAGCGTTCCAGGTAATCATTGTTGAACTCATAGCGGTGACGGTGGCGTTCCCAGACTTCAGGCTCACTGTATGCCTCTGCGCTAAAGGTACCGGGGGTCAGTGCACACCGGTATTTGCCAAGGCGCATGGTTCCGCCCAGGTCCTGCAGATTCTGATCAGGCATCAGGTCAATCACCGGATACGTGGTATGGGGATCGGTTTCGGTGGTATTGGCCCCCCGAAGATCCAGCACGTTTCTGGCAAACTCGATGACTGCCATTTGAAGTCCCAGGCACAAGCCAAAGAAGGGAACCTTCTTTTCCCGTGCATAGCGTACTGCCACCATTTTCCCTTCCAAACCACGGGAGCCAAAGCCGCCAGGCACCAAAATGCCATCCGCATCGGCAAGGCGCTCCGCAACGTTTTCAGCGGTGACTTCCTCAGCAGGCACCCAATCGATCTTCACCTTGGCATGATGGAAGATGCCGCCGTGGGTCAGCGCCTCCACCACGCTTAAATAAGCGTCAGGGAGTTCCACATACTTGCCCACCAAGGCGATTCTGGTGGTTCGGGTACTGGTAAGCTGACGTTCCACCATGGCCTGCCATTCGGTTAGATCGCACTCCCTCTCGGGAATGCCAAGAATCTGGCATACCTTTTGATCCATGCCCTCAGCGTGGAGCATCAGGGGCACTTCATATATGGTGCGGGCATTCAGGTTCTGAAATACCCTATCCACCGGCAGGTTGCAAAACAGGCTCATCTTCGCCTTCAAATCCTGGGGGATGGGATGCTCACTGCGGCAAACCAGCATATCCGGCGATATGCCGATGGCGCCCAGTTCCTTCACGCTATGCTGGGTAGGCTTTGTTTTCAACTCACCTGCAGCACTTAGGAAGGGCACCAGCGTCACATGGATATACAGGCAGTTTTCACGGCCCACCTCGGCACGCATCTGCCGTATGGCTTCCAAAAATGGCTGGCTCTCAATATCCCCCACCGTGCCGCCGATTTCTGTAATCACCACATCCGGCGGGTTGGGGGTACGGGAGATGGCCAGAATATTCTTCTTGATCTCATTGGTAATGTGGGGTATCACCTGAATGGTAGCTCCCAAATACTCGCCCCGACGCTCCCGGTCGATCACCGTCTTGTATACTCGGCCCGAGGTGATGTTCGCCGCCTGTGTCAGGCTCTCGTCAATATACCGCTCATAATGGCCCAGGTCCAAGTCAGTCTCAGCACCGTCGTCGGTTACAAAAACCTCACCGTGCTGATAGGGGTTCATGGTACCCGGATCCACATTAATATAAGGATCGAACTTTTGGATGGAGACTTTATAGCCCCGGCATTTGAGGAGCCTCCCCAAAGATGCCGCCGTGATCCCTTTCCCCAGGGAAGAGACCACTCCGCCGGTAACGAAGATGAATTTCGTGTTCATACCGCATCCTCCCTTCCTCTGTTCCCGAAAAAACCATGCTCCATTGTACAAGCCAAGCGGCCTTCCGTCAATGGCAAATTTGGAATAATATCAAAAAAAATGTACACTCAAAAAGTGCCGTTATCCGTTGTATTTTGTCGTATTCCATTGTTTTGGAAAATAAGCAAAGGACAATCCGCTACATTTCGCCGGACTGTCCTTTGCATAAACTTAAAGCTACCTGCCGCCCTTGTCGTAGGGAACACCTGCAGACCTGGGTGCCTGGGAGTTTCTGCTGGAGAAGGCCAGCACGATCAGTGTGGCAATGAAGGGAATCATCTTATAAATGTCACTGGGGATCTTTAGCACCTTCAAAAATGGGATACCGGAGTAAGCGGCAGCAATGGTCTTCATCAAACCAAAGAACAGCGCCGCAAACAGGATGCGCATAGGCTTCCATTGTCCAAAGATCAGAACCGCCAGCGCAAGGAAGCCATAGCCGGATACCGTTGCATTAAAATTGGTAGAGGTAGGCACTACAAAAATCAAACCGCCCAGCCCTGCCAAAGCACCGGAAATCATGACCCCCGCATAGCGAATGCGATAGACATTCACGCCTACGCTGTCAGCAGCCTGGGGATGCTCGCCGCACGCCCTTAGCCGAAGGCCGAACTTGGTCTTGTAAAGAATAAACGATGCCACAATCAAAATGACCAAGCCCACATAGGTGGTAATGTATGTCTTTTGAAAAAACAAGGGACCAAGCACCGGAATATCCCCCAGCAGAGGAACGCTTGGAATACGGAATGTATTGGTAAACTGAACCTGCTGCACGCCATTTTCCTGCAGCATACGTGCCACATAGACGACAGCCGCCGGGGCGATCATGTTCAGCGCCGTACCGCTGATGGTCTGGTCAGCTTTCAGGTTGATTGATGCATAAGCATGCATCAGCGAAAACAGCATGCCTGCTCCAGCCGAAATCACCATGGCAAGGATCAACAGCAGCTGCCCGCTCATTACATGCTCCACCTGGTTGATAAAGAAGATGCCGGCAAAAGCGCCAACGATCATAATGCCTTCCAGCGCAATGTTAATGACGCCGCTGCGCTCGCTGAACATGCCCCCCAAGGCCACCACACGCAGCGGTATAGAGAAGAAGAACATTTGCTGTACCAGAAAATAAACCGAATCCATATGGCTATGCCCCCTTCCCTACATTTTTGGGCCCGTCAGGTTCCTTCACAGCCTCAGCACGCTTTCTTCCACCGGTGATCTTCGCCAGCTGCTGCTTAATCAGTAAGGAGAACGCACTAAAGTAGATAATGATACCG
The DNA here is from genome assembly GCA_023409955.1 of Bacillota bacterium. Taxonomy (GTDB): domain Bacteria; phylum Bacillota; class Clostridia; order Christensenellales; family Aristaeellaceae; genus JAEWAH01. The sequence continues at coordinate 3,781 of JAEYQQ010000056.1, forward strand.
ATAATGATACTGATAATCTCTTCCATATACTTCAGCGATGTTAAATTCGATCCCCCAACCGTGATGTAGGCCACAAAGATCCCCGAAAAGATGATGCCAATTGGGTTAGAAAGCCCCAGCAGCGCCACCGGTATACCCGTAAAGCCTTGAGCTGCCAGCACTTCCTTGACCTCGATATGCAGCCCCTCTGCCGGGGCCAGGTACATCAGTGCCCCTGCAATACCGGCCAGCGCACCAGAGATCATCATGGATAAGATAATCGAGCGCTTTTCACTAATACCGGCATAACGGCTGGCGTCGCGGTTATAGCCGCAGGCTTTGAGTTCATAGCCGAACGTGGTGCGGTTCAGCAGTATATACACGACAATCGCAAGCACAATGGCGATAAGAATACCGCCATTCAAGCTTGTCAAATAATCCTTGTTTCCTTCTTTGGTTAGTCGGTAGAATATGTTGTCCAGGCCCCAGGTGGGAATCACAGCAGATGCATCTACATTAAAGGTCTCACTCTTGGCGGAGTGGTATACCATCAGCATCTTCTTTCCATCCACCGTATACGCCAGGTTTTTGATCAGATAATTGATACCATACATGCCAATATAGTTCATCATGATGGATGAAATGACTTCATTTACATTCAGCAGTGCTTTGAACAAGCCGGGAACCATGCCCCATAGCGCACCGGCCAGCATACCGCAAAGCAATGCTGCCAGCCATTGTACAGGGCCGAAAATATCGCCCCGTATGCCCACAAACACCGCCACAAACCCGCCCACCATCAGCTGGCCGGTAGCACCGATGTTGAAAAGCCCAGTTTTGAAGGCAAAGCCCACGGCAAGGCCTGTCATGATAATGGGCGTGGCATAATACAGCACCTTGCCAAGTCCCTTCATGCCCTCATTGAAGCCCCCGGAAAGAATCATGCCCAAGCCTGCCACTGCATTGCCTGGATTGCTAATCAAAAGAATGATAAAGCCTGCCGCCAATCCAACCAATATGGCAATCAGCGAGGAGGCGGCACTGGATAAACCATTGATTAACGCCCTTTTCCGCCTCATAACACTTCACTCCTTCTTGATCCAGCCATATACAGGCCAAGCTCCTGCTCCGTAACGCCTTGGGCATTAAGGTCTGCCACAATCTCTCCCTCATACATCACCAGAATGCGGTCGGAAACGTTCATGACCTCATCCAGCTCCAGGGAAACCAGAAGCACCGCTCGCCCTGCATCTCGCTGCTCAATCAACTGGCGGTGGATGTATTCAATGGCGCCAACATCAAGGCCCCGGGTAGGCTGCACCGCGATTAGCAAATCAGGATTTACTGATATCTCCCGGGCCACAATGGCCTTTTGCTGATTGCCGCCGGACATGCTGCGAACCGTAGTGGCTGTCCCCTGTCCAGAGCGGATATCAAACTTTGTAATCAGTTCGTTGGCATGATCATCCATCACACCGAACTTTAAAAAACCTCGTTTTTGAAATTCTGGTTTATGATAGCTTTTCAATACCAAATTTTCAGATAGGGAGTAATCCAACACCAGGCCATGTTTATGCCGGTCCTCCGGAATGTGGGACATTCCCATGTCGTTTCGGCTGCGGATGGAGCGATGGGTGATCTCTTGGTTTTCCAAAAAGACCTTTCCCCCATCTGGACGCAACAGTCCGGTCAATGCGTAAACAAGCTCACTTTGCCCGTTGCCGTCAATACCAGCAATGCATACAATCTCTCCGCGCCGAACGCTGAAGGATACATTGTTCACCAGCTTTTTGCCATGCTGGCGGCTTTGAACCGTCAGATTTTGTACCACAAGCGCCGATTCCTTGGGCCTGGCAGGCTCTTTCTCCACCACAAAGCTGACCTTGCGGCCTACCATCATTTCAGCCAGATGCTCAGCTGTTGTATCCTTCACATCCACTGTTCCAACATAACGGCCTTTGCGCAGCACCGTGCATCGGTCAGCCGCTTCCATGATCTCATTGAGCTTGTGCGTAATGAAGAGAATGGACTTGCCCTCATCCGTCAAGCCATGCATGATCTTCATCAGCTCATGAATTTCTTGCGGGGTTAATACAGCGGTTGGCTCGTCAAAAATCAGCACCTCATTGTCACGGTAGAGCATTTTCAGTATCTCCACCCGTTGCTGCATGCCAACTGTGATATCCGATATCCGGGCATCCGGGTCAACCATCAGGCCATAACGCTGGGAAAGCGCCATCACCTTTTTCCGTGCTTCCTCCATATGTAAAACGCCGCGGCGTGTTGTTTCTACACCCATGACAATGTTTTCCAGAACAGTGAAATTATGAACCAGCTTAAAATGCTGGTGAACCATGCCAATGCCCAGGGCGTTGGCATCATTGGGATTGTCAATCCGAACCTGCTTCCCGTTTTTGAGTATGGTTCCTTTTTCAGGCTGATACAGACCAAAAAGCACGCTCATCAGCGTGGATTTGCCCGCACCGTTTTCCCCCAGCAGTGCATGGATCTCTCCCTTTGCCAGCTGAAGGCTCACATCATCATTGGCACGGATACCGGGAAAATCCTTGGTGATGTGAAGCATCTCTATGATGTAATCCATTGCGACACCCCTTTGGTCTTAGTTCATCTGAAAAAGGGCAGGCAGTTTTTTCTGCCTGCCCTTTGAATGTAATCGTTGTTATGAATTATTCGATGACAGATACAGTTACAGCAGTTGTGCCCAGTTCGTCAGCAGTGGTAGCGTCTGTATCCTTCAGCAGGGTGATTTCACCGGCAGCCAGCTTGGCGTACAGGGCATCATACTCTTCCTGGGTGAACTTTTCGAACAAGGAAGTAGCCATGGGCAGGCCAACGCCGTCTTTGTCGGCACCCAGAACCCAGGACTCACCGCCGGGGAAGTTGCCTTCATAATAAGCCGCCAGAGCCTGCTGAACAGCAGCGCCAAGGCCCTTGGTGGCAGAGGTGATTACACGGTCGGATTCTGCGCTCTGGTCAACGTCAACGCCAATGACCTTGCCATTTTCGGTAGCACCGGCAGCAGCCATTACGGAGTTGCCAACGGCACCGCCGCAGCCGAAGATCACTTCGATGCCGTCATTGTACCAAGCAGCGGCCAGAGCTTGGTTTTCGGGGGTAGCGTCAAAGTTGCCAGTGTAGTGGTAATTGAGGACCAGGCCGTTAAGGCCCATTTCCACAGCGGCAGCTTCTGCGCCCTGCACAAAGCCATAGCCGTAGCGGACAACGGCAGGAACGGCCATGCCGCCCATGAAGCCCAGCTTGGTGTAGCCATCTTTTACAGCTGCATAACCGGCCAGATAACCAGCCTGCTCTTCAGCAAACTTGATGCCAACAACGTTGTTGTTGGTGCGCTCAACATAATTGGAGTAGTCGCCATTGTTGGGATAGCCATCAATGAGGACGAAGTGGATGTCGGGATAGGTATCCTGAGCAATGAAGACCGGTGGCTCAAACAGGTAGCCGGGGGTCACGATGACCTTCGCCCCATTGGCAACGGCCCTATCGATCTCAGCCAGGTAAGCGTTGGTGCTCTTCTCAGCGGGCTTGTAGTAGTTGTGGGCTTTTCCGTTGGCTTCGCCATACGCCTTAACGCCTTCCCAGGTGCCCTGGTTGAAGGATTTGTCATCGATGGTCCCGATGTCGGTGATCATGATGATTTCTTCGCTGGCAGCTTCCGCCATAACGGTCGCTACCGCGCCCAAAGAAAGAACCAATGCCAAAAGAAGCGCGAGTCCCTTTTTCATGGATGATTTCCTCCTTATGTGATTGCCAATGCCCTTGTTTTTTGGGCATACTTCATACACATTATAACAGATGTATACATGCAAGAAAAGGGCAATTCTATATTTCCAAATAAAAACTTATACACATCTAATATACTCCTGGCTAAATAATGGCCAAACGGCCATACATGGCAATACATGGTCATATCACCAATCTCCAGCATCACTCTACCCGTAGGGGAGATGATTAATCGCACGCCTCCCTCACCCAAACCGTAGGGGCGATGATTAATCGCCCACCTCCCTTACCCAAACCGTAGGGGCGATGATCAAACGCACGCCTCCCTTACCCAAACCGTTGGGTCGATAATCAATCGCCCGTCTCACTCACTCCTGCCGTTGGGTCGATAATCAATCACTCGCCTTCCTCTCCCAAACTGTAGGGGCGATTATTAATCGCCCGTCTCACTCGCTCCTGCCATTGGGTCGATAATCAATCGCCCATCTCACTCGCTCCTGCCGTTGGATCGATAATCAATCTCCCGCCTCACTTTTGCCGTTGGGGCGATGATCAGTACACCTTGCAAACATTCCATACCCTGAGTAAAGAGCATCACTTTTTTTGCCCGCTATGCCCAGCCCAGGATGCCCTTACGATAATGCTGTGATGGAGAACTTTTTCGGCACACTAAAAACAGAATGCCTTTTCATCCTCAAGCCCAATACTCAGGTGGATGTTGAAACATCTGTTGCCCAATACGTCTATTTCTACAATTTTGAATGTACTAATCTCAAAACAGCCTTACTCCTTTTGAAATCAGGAGCAAGGCTGCGTTATCTGGATCTATCTTACGACAGAGCGTTTCTTTTTGTGTCTATTCCTTGGGAAACAGTCCACTCCTACCGTAGGGGCGATTTTTAATCGCCCGCCTCACTCCTGCCGTTGGGACGATGATTAATCTCCCGCTTACTTTTGCCGTTGGGACGATGATTAATCTCCCGCTTACTTTTGCCGTAGGGGCGATTATTAATCGCACGTCTTCCCTCTAACCGTTGGGTCGATGATCACCCCCCCGCCTCACTCCTGCCGTAGGGTGCTCGCTCTCACTCTAACCGTTGGGACGATGATTAATCGCCCGCCTCCCTCTAACTGTTGGGACGATGATCCCCCCGCCTGCACCTATGCTTTGGCAATCTTTTCCTTATCTTTCACCTGTCAATTTGGAAAATCCCTCGCCCAGCGCTTCATGGGCCTCGGTAATGAACATAAACGCCTTTTCATCTTCCTGCCTTACAATTTCCTTAATTCTGGGCACTTCCTGTCTGCCAGCCACACACAGCACCACAGGCCGCTCTGCGCCAGAGTATGCTCCCTTGGCAGTGAGCAGCGTTACACCCCGTTCCAGTTCTCCCATAATGCGGTTGGTTACCGCTTCCGACTTATCTGATATGACAAAGCAGGCCCGCTGCGAGCTGAAACCATCCAACACCATATCCAAAACCTTTGCAGACACCACGATGCAAATCAAAGCGTACAGGGCATGTTGTACACCCAGCACAAAACCCGCAGCCACAATCACCAAAAAGTCAACGGCAAACAAAAACGCGCCAACCGAAATGAACGAAAACTTACGGTGGACCATTCTTGCAATCATATCAGAACCACCGGTGGTAGCCTCACCGCGTAAAATCATCCCAAGGCCCACCCCCAGCAAAACCCCGCCATATACAGCCCCCAACAGCACATCATCGGTCATTGGCGGCACTTTCAGTATGTCAATAGCAATGGAAAAGAGCACCGTTGCCACCAACGACCGCCACACGAATACCCGGCCCATGGCCCGGAAGCCGATCATGAAAAGGGGCAGGTTCATAATCATACTGGTCAAACCCACAGGCATACCAAACAAATGGTTCAATATGGTGGCAACACCCGTAAGCCCTCCCGGTGCTATACCATTGGGCACAAGGAACAAGGGATATGCCAGGCCGCCAATCACGCACCCAATCACAATTTGTATGTAGCTTCGCACCTGCTCATGGCGTATCATGCTGCCAAGGTTGTCCACCGTCTTTTTCAGATCAATTCCTCCCCTGCTTCATTTGTGACAGGGAAAACGCCACTTTCCAAAAGAAAGCAGCGCCCCCCGGTATTCAATTGGTTTGCGTGCGGTCTGCAGCCCCCAGAGAAATGGCCAAGGCACGATCCACCTTCGCCATCACATCCTCCTCCACCCGGCCAAGCTTTTCCATTAATCGCTTTTTTTCCAATGTTCGCACTTGTTCAGCCAGAATGACAGAATCCTTTTTCAGTCCGCTCTGCTGGCTGGATATGGCCACATGGGTGGGCAGCTTGGGCTTATTCAGCCGGGAGGTGATAGCAGCCACAATAACCGTAGGGCTATGCAGATTGCCTATATCGTTTTGGATGATCAGCACCGGGCGTATGCCACCCTGCTCTGATCCTATGACAGGGTCCAAATCAGCCCGATAGATTTCCCCTCTTTTCATATTGTCACACTCCATGCCCCCTGTCAAGGTTTCCCCTTCGATTGACGTGCATGGAAGCACCGAAAATCGCGGCGCAGCACCGCTTGTGTTTTCGTCCAGATTGGCAGGGGGTACCGGCACTGCTCCCTTCATCCTATGCCAGCGACTGAAAAGAGGAATCACTGATTCTCCGAAAGACAGCAAGCCTTCTCTTCTTCAGCTTGACCGCATTCTGTCAAACCTATGGTTTGCCAGCAAATTTTGTAGGGGCGATGATCAATCGCCCGCCTTACCGTCCCTCACAACCAAATATAAAATCCACCACCGTAGGGGCGATGATCAATCGCCCACCTTACCCTCACTCACAACCCCATCATAACAACCACCATAGGGGCGATGATCCATCACCGCCCCCTTTCACTTTGCTATCTATCCTACCGGCAACATTAATCCATCAACTTTCCTTCCCCAAATACCACATCAAATCCGTAGCCAAAAGGCCCCGCTGCCCGGTTTCCTTCTCCGCACGCAGTGCAGCATCGCCATGCAGGCAGCAAGCGATCTGCCCAAGCAGCAGCGGCGAATGGTTCAACTGCCCCTGCTGGGCCAGCAAAGACACCAAAATGCCAGTCAGGGCATCTCCACTGCCACCCTTGGCCAAGGCCGGTGTTCCGGCCGTATTGATGGCAAGCCGCACCCCGTCATATAAAAGGGAAGATGCCCCCTTTAAAACCACAACGCCGCCCATCTTGTTCCACAATGCCTGTACAGCTTCCACCACATCGGCGGTCACCGCGCCAACGGACCCCTGCATTAGCCTGGCAGCCTCACCAGGATGGGGGGTGAAGATGTTTGTTCCCGTCATGGGCAGCATCTCCTGGCTCATGGCCAGCAGGTTCAATGCATCTGCATCCCAAACGGTGGGTTTGTCTGCTCGCCTCACCGCCTGTAAAAGCATCATCCGATCAGGCATGGTACTCAAGCCCGGTCCTATGGCCACAGCATCAGCCAGTATTGCCGCATCATACACCATCGCTTCCGCCTCTTGTGCCAATGCATCGCCCTGTATAGGCAGAGGAATGCAGGTGGCGCACGGTGCCAACTGTTGCACAACAGGCACAATGTTTTCAGGGCATGCAACGGTCACAAGGCCTGCCCCTGTACGCAAGGCTGCCAGCGCACAAATAGCGGCAGCCCCGGCCATGCCCAGGGAACCGGCCACAATCAGTACCCGGCCATAATCTCCCTTATGGGTGTCCCTGCGCCTTGGCGGCAGCAGCACAGACAAATCTTCAGGCACCAGCATATCCATGCCCGGCGCATCGTCCATCACCTTAGGCAGTCCAATATCCGCCACCTTCACGCAGCCTGCGTATTCCGGCCCCTTATTCAGATACAACCCTAGCTTAGGCCGGTGAAAGGTCACAGTTTCACTGGCGCGGATAGCCTCCCCCATCACCATGCCGGATAGGCCGCTTAGCCCCGAAGGAACATCCACCGCCACCACCGGCAGCCCGCTTTCATTCACCCGCTTGGCAAGTGCAAAAGCAACACCCTGTATCGGCTGGCTAAGGCCGGTGCCAAACAGCGCATCCACCACCAGTGCTACCTCCGGGCCGATTGGCGGCAGCTTGTCCGGTGATTCACCAAGCCGAACAATAGGCGCATCCGGCCACAGCTTTTTAATCAGCTGTCTGTTAAACGCCGCATCCCCTGACATTTTACTGGTCAGCTGCCAGATAACGGCCCGTCCGCCCTCATTCATCCACAACCGAGCAGCTGCCAGGCCATCGCCGCCATTGTTGCCGGGGCCGCACAAAAACAGCACCGAACCGCAACATGATTCCATCCGCCGCTTCACGGCGTCAACAACCGCCATGGCTGCATGCTCCATGAGCAAAAGCCCAGGCAAGCCCGTCTCCTTCATAATGGCACGCTCCACGCGCTTCATTTCCTCCGGCGTGATGGTCCGGTACATGATCTGTCCCCCTTATACGACTTATCCAATTATTCCAAAATGGCTACCGCGGCGGCCATGTCCTCTTCATGGGTCATGCTCAAATGCATCCGCCGACCGCCCAGCTCCTGCATGCGTGCAAGGGCCGCGCCCCGCAGTTCATAGTAAGGTTGCCCGGAAGGAGCATGCAATATAACCACATCCTGGGGGCGGATGCCGCTAAACCCGGTGCCCAGGGCCTTAAGCGCTGCCTCCTTGGCGGCAAAGATCGCCGCTGCACTGTCAGGCCCCATGCGCCCCCGGGAACGAACATACTCCTGCTCCTCCTGACTGAAGTAGCGAATGAGGAAGCGTTCATTTTCCAGCATACGTTCCATGCGCCCTATCCGGCACAGATCAATACCGATGCCGATCACGGGGTATTGCCTGCCAGTACGCCGTTTACAATGGCCCTGGCCATCACTTCGGAAGCCAGCGCACAAAGCTGAATAAAGTTCACGTCCACCTCCACCCGGCCTGTGGCCAGGGCAAAAACCGTATCCCCATCCATTTGGGTATGCACCGGGCGGATGGCCCTGGCCAACCCGTCATGGGCAACGGTGGCCAAACGGTTGGCCTGTTCTTTTGTCAGTACAGCGTCGGTGGCAATCACAGCAATGGTGGTATTTTGGCCCGGCTGCTCAATACGCCGGAGTTTTGCCGCCGGTACGTGGCCGTATATCAAATTTTCCACTGGCACCCGTGTTCCATCCTCCATCACGGCACAGGCAATGAGCTTGCCGGTATGGGGGTGATAAATGTCCCCTGCTGCATTAACAACGGCTATGGCACCCACCGTAACCCCATTGGGCAGGGTAATGCTGGCGGTGCCAAGGCCCCCATTTTGGGGGATTCCCCCTGGCACCAGCTTGCCTACCGTTGCACCGGTGCCCGCACCGACCTGGCCCTGGGCAGAACCCTTGCCTGCATGCTCGCAGGCGGCCATGCCCATGGCAGCATCAGGCCGTATCTTGGCATCTCCCACCCCAAGGTCATAGATCACCGCTGCAGGCACAATGGGTACCCGGCATACGCCCATGTCAATGCCAACACCGTTTTGCTCCAGGTATTTCATTACGCCCCCGGCACTGTCCAAGCCAAAGGCACTGCCGCCGGATAGCACCACGGCATTGGCTTTTTCCACCAGGTTGCCGGGTGATAGCAGGTCTGTTTCACGAGTGCCCGGAGCTGCACCCCGCACATCCACGCCACCCACAGCCCCATCCCGGCTGGCTAAGACCACCGTAACGCCTGTACGGGCCTGCCGATTCTGCGCATGCCCCACCTTGATGCCGTGTACATCGGTTATGCTGCCTTCATACAATTCCATATCAGACATAGCCCATCACTCCTCTTACAGATACATCCCCTGCCAAAACCCGGCGGGTGGTCCCGTCTTCCAGTTTTACCAGCAGCGCACCGTTTTCATCCAGCCCAACGGCGGTTCCGGTAAAATTTTCACCGCCGCCTTCTACTTTTACAGGTCTGTTTAAGGTGCAGCTTCTCTTTTCATAGGCTGCCAAAATGCCATCTAAGCCCTGCTGTTCCAAATGTGTCATGTGCTTTTCAACTGCAGCAAGGTAAGCGCGCAATATGGCTGCCCGTTTTACCGGCCGCCCCAGCACCTCCTCCAGGGATGTCGCCTTGTCCGCAAGCTCCGGCGGATAAGCTGACGCCCCGGTATTAAGCCCTGTGCCTGCCACCACATATGCGATGGTTTCCACATCTCCAGCAAGCTCCAGCAATATACCGCATACCTTCTTCCCGTTTACGACAAGGTCGTTGGGCCATTTGATACCGACGGCAAGCCCCGTCACCACCTCCACCGCCTCCGCCATGGCTACTGCCGCCACAAAGGTAATCAGCTGCGCACTGGACGGGGTAAGCATAGGCCGCATCAAAAGCGATACCCACAACCCCTGCCCCTTTGGCGATACCCACTCCCTGCCCCTTCTGCCCCGGCCTGCCGTCTGCTCCTCACACAGTGCCACCGTGCCGCAGGCGGCCCCTTCCTCCGCCACCTGCTTACACACGCTGTTGGTGGATGTCATGCTCCTTGCATAAAGCATAGGGGGGCGGCCCGCCCACTTGGTGTCAAGGTCCAGCTGCACAAAGGCAGGGTCAATGGTATCCTCCGGCCAAGCAAGGTGATAACCTTTCTTACCGGCACTTTCGATGTTATAGCCTTGCTCCCGCAGTACCTCAATCCGCTTCCAGACAGCAGCCCTGGTAACGTTCAAACGGCGGCTCAGCTCTTCCCCGGATATATAGGTTTGTGCAGCCAACATTTTCAACAACTGATCCACTTAATATCTCCTTGTAAAACATGAAATGTGCTTTACACACCTTACATTTTTTTGTTGACCAGATGACAAACTACATCTTATATACAGACAACTGTATTGTACCTGCGCCCTGCCGTTTTTTCAAGTGCTTGTAAATCATAGGGGAATCCGCTATACTGTGAGTTAGCCTTTTGCCACCTTTTTGTAATCTTGAACAGGTGGACAAGCAGGAATTAAAGGAGAGAATCAGCTTATGCAGCAGCCGCGGCGCATTATCCGCGCTCTTCAGCAAAATATCCGCAAGGTCATCGTCGGTAAGGATGAAGCCATAGAACTAGCCCTGATCGCATTGCTATGCAAGGGCCACGTGCTCATTGAGGATGTCCCCGGCGTAGGCAAAACCACCCTGGCCAGCGCCCTGGCCAAATCACTAGATTGCTCCTTCAAGCGTATACAGTTCACCCCGGATGTCATGCCCAGCGACATCACGGGCTTTACCATTGTCAATTTTCAGTCTGGCGAAATGGAATTCAAGCCCGGCGCAGTCATGAGCCAGGTGGTACTGGCCGACGAAATTAACCGTACCTCCCCCAAAACTCAGTCCAGCCTGCTGGAGGTCATGGAGGAGTTTCAGGTCACGGTGGATGGTGTCACCCACCCCCTGCCCAGGCCCTTTATTGTATTGGCTACACAAAACCCCGTTGAATTCGTAGGCACCTATCCCCAGCCAGAAGCGCAAATGGACAGGTTCTTCCTGCGCATTTCCATCGGCTATCCTTCCATCGAGGAAGAAATGGACGTTTTGGAACGCTACAGCGGCAAAGTCGCTCCCCTGGCAACCCTGGAGCCTGTCTGCACCGCCCAGGAAGTGGTGGATCTGCAGGAGATGATCGGCTCCATCTACTGCTCCAAGGAAGTGCGCAGCTACGTAGCCACCATCATGGCCCAAACCCGGAACCATCCCTCCCTGCAGCTGGGCGGCTCCCCTCGCGGTGCCATCGCCCTCATCCGCGGCGCACAAGCCTGCGCGCTGCTGGACGGCCGTGACTTTATTCTGCCGGAGGATGTACAGCACATGGCGCTTCCTGTTTTGTCCCATCGGCTCATTTTGAACCCCGAAGCCCGCATGAAGGGCATCACACCGGAACGTGTGCTTGTAACCATACTGGAAAACGTGCCGGTGCCAGTGAAACTGCCATGAGATCCCGCCTTTTAACCTTTATTGCCGTCTTGTTTTCCTGCCTGCTGGCGGCATTGTCCACAGGCAGCAAAATTTATCTGCTCTTTTCTGTACTGCTGGGTGTCATGGGGCTGATGGCCTTTTTCAGCGTAACGCTGGCAGGCCGTTCCGCCAGTGTTTCCCATACGCTTTCCAACCACAGAGCCCAGCGGGGCGAATCTGTGACGCTGGAAATCACAGTGCGACACAAGAGCTTTTTACCTATTGCTCCCATTACCATTACACTTTACGCCGCGCCGGGGGAGCCTCCCATTACGACGCGGCTTCCCTATGCCGGCCGCAAAAGCCAGCGTCTGGCCTACCGCTTTGTCACCAGCCATGTAGGCATATTTGAGCCAGGCGTACAAAGCTATGTGGTGGAAGATGTTTTCGGCTTCTTTACCCGTAAACTCCTGCCCGACACCCCTCCCCTTGATTTGATGGTGCTTCCGCTGCCCTTTGAGGTGGACGCCCTCCAGTTCAGCCCCGGCGATACGGGCCTGGAATCCCTTTCAAAAGCGCGGGAAGACCCAACCACCCCATCGGATGTCCGCCCCTACCAGCCCGGCGATCCCCTAAAAAAAGTGCACTGGAAGCTGAGCATGCGCAAGCGTGAACTCATGGTGCGCCGCTTTGAGGAACCCGCGCTGCCCGACGCCCTGGTGCTGATGGACTGCGGCAGTCCTGCCATTCCAGATGGTGCCGATGCCCATACAAAAGCATTTTTACAGGATGCCATATGTGAAACTGCAGCCTCGGTGGTGCTCCGCCAGATGCGGGGCGATCACCCTGTGCGCCTGCCGCTGCTTGGCAAACGCCCCATGGAGTATGACAAAAGCATGGGTGCCCCTGCCCTGCTGGAAGAGCTGGCTCGGCTGGATTTCTCTCAGACCGAGCGTTTTGAACGGGTGCTGCTTTTGGAGACCCGCCGTATGCGCCGCACCGGCGCCACCGTGGTCATCACCTCACGGCTCAATTCCACCGTGGCAGATATGATCATCCGCATCCGCCGTATGGGCCCTTATGTCCGCCTGTACCTAATCACCTTTACACCGGAAGCACCGGTCCTGCTGCCCTTAATCAGCCGCCTGCAGCAGAATTCTGTGGAGGTGTGCTACGTTACCCCCAGTGAATCCTAATCACAGATTTATCAGGAAAGGAGGGCCCTCTGTTGCCTAAAAACGAAAAATTGGGTGATCTTTTTTCAAGAGCCGGCCTGTCTTTTCTTTTATCCCTGGGCTTAACCCTACCCCTTTCCCTGGCCCTTTCCATGGACGGGCTTTGGCCGGCGGCCGTTATCGCCTGTGCACTAACCGCCCTTTTGCTCTCCGCCTTATCTCTCACACGGCGCATCAAGTGGTTTGTGCTGGGCGGCGTCCTACTCTGGCAGGCTACGGAAGCTTTTCTTTCCCCCGGCGGCGGCATTGTCATATCCTCCGTCATCCAGGCGGCAAAAGCACTGTTCCTGGTAACCATCGGCCAAGGCGATGCCTTGCCTCTGTTTGCCACGCAGATCACGCTGTTCCTGGCCATTCTGTTCTCAGTCTCCTCCTACTTCCTTTGCATGCGCGGCGCAGGCTTTTATCCGGCCCTGGGCCTCATCCTGGTGGTGATGATGGGGGTCTGGTTCTCCGGCCGTCAGGAACTGCTGATTTTCAGCCTTCCGGCCCTGACAGCGCTGGTGGTCTTGTATTCTCGTAACATCCATGAAGACCTGCCCGCCCGCAGGATACTGCCCATGGCCCTGATTGCCGTGGCATTGGCGTTTTTGTTTCTCCCAGCCGGCAGGGTGGCATCCAAGCCCTTGGAACAGTTTGCAGAAGATATGCGCCGCACCATCTACGATTACCTGTTCTTCACCGAACCCCGCAACGTGTTCTCCCTGGCTGGGGAAGGGTATTACCCGGAAGGCTCCAGCCGGCTTGGCGGTCCAGCCACCCCCACAGATCATCTGGTGATGACAGTAACCGCCCCCAAACAGGTCTTGCTGCGGGGCGTTATCAAGGATGAATATACAGGCCGTACCTGGCGTGACACAACAGGCGGCAGGCGGTACCTGTTTATCACCCCCAGGTGGCGCGCCCTTCGGGACACATTGCTAGACGCTTCCCTTCCCGCCCCCAATTTAAGCCAGGGCACATCCTTCCTTCAGCCGCAAAAGGTATCAGTCACCATGGAAACAGCCAGTGCCTCCACCCTCTTCACCCCCCAAAGGGTGAAGGATCTGGCTACCAAAAGCGATATGGTGACGTATTTTAATAACGCATCAGAGCTTTTTATCACCAGGGATCTAAAGCCCGGCGATACCTACACCGTGGAGGCCGCTCTCATGAAAGGCGGAGATCCGGGTCTTGGCACGCTGGTCAATGCTGCCGCCCAAACGCCGGATGCCAACTATGCCACCCTTGGGGAAAAATACCTTGCGCTGCCAAATCATCTGGAGCAGCAGCTCTTTGATCTGGCCAACCGCATTACGGAAAACTATCAAACCCCCTATGACAAGGCGCTGGCCATCAGCACGTATCTTTCCCGGTACTACACCTATACCCTGGATGCTGCCGCCCCGCCAGAAAACATCGACTTTGTCGCCCACTTCCTTTTAGTAGGCAAGCAAGGGTATTGCACGTATTTCGCCTCCGCCATGACAGTGCTTTCTCGCATGGTGGGCCTCCCTGCCCGGTATGTGGAAGGGTATCTGGCCGAGCCTGACGCATCTGGAACCGCCAGGGTAACAGGGCTCAATGCTCACGCTTGGACCGAAGTCTATTTCAGCGGCTTTGGCTGGCTGCCCTTTGATGCCACACCCCCCCAGCAGCAAAACAATCCGCCGCCAGACGAAACCCCACCGGAACCCTCCCCCAGTCCCGAGCCTCAAAACACCCCGGAGCCCACCCCCACCATAACAC
>JAEYQQ010000156.1 GCA_023409955.1 Bacillota bacterium
AATGGCAGCCAAGTTCATTACCGGTGAAGCCACAAAGGCTGATTGGGAAAGCCATCTCACGAAGCTAAACGACATGGGCCTGCAGCGTGCGCTGGAAATCCGACAAGCGGCATATGACCGCTTCATGGCTCGCTAATTGCCAGGATAGAATCCTGACTGTCCATTGCAAATGGGCGGGGATCGCTTCTTCCTGAGGCGATCCCCCATTTTGATACTGTAAACGGAAGGAACGATAAATATGACGAGAGCTCCTGCGATGGCAGTATACCCGCCACATAAGCGCGGGATTTTGCAAAGACTCGCCAGGGATTTTAAACTGAACAAGTATAAGTACCTTATAATCATACCTGTGCTCATTATCTTGGCTATTTTCGCTTACAAGCCGATGTACGGTTTGATCATTGCTTTTAAAAACTACCGACCCAGACTTGGGATTGAAGGCAGCAAACCGGTCGGCTTTGACAACTTCGAAAATTTCTTTGGTGATGTGTATTTCGGGCGACTCATGCGAAATACGCTATCTATCAGCCTTCTTAATATTTTATTTGGTTTTCCACTCCCGATCATGTTGGCGCTTTTGCTCAATGAGGTGCGCCGAAACAGCTTTAAACGTACAGTGCAGACTATAACATATATGCCGTATTTTGTATCTATGGTCGTTAGCTGTGCATTGGTACGTGTTTACTGCCAAAGCAATGGTATTTTTTCCAATATGCTTGTGTCACTAGGCGCCACGAGGCAAAACTTACTGACTAATCCAGCCTATTTTTACCCGATCTATATCATATCGGATTTATGGCAATTCGTTGGTTGGAACTCGATTATCTATTTGGCTGCTCTATCAAGCATTGATCAAGAGCAGTACGAAGCAGCCCGTATTGATGGAGCGGGACGATTTAAACAGGTACTACACATTACCCTACCAGGCTTAATGCCGACTATTACGGTGCTGTTTATCCTGCGTATGGGAAGCGTGCTCAACGTTGGCTTTGAAAAAGTATTGCTATTGTATTCAGAGGCAACCTATGAAGTAGCCGACGTCATATCTACCTACGTCTATCGGCGAGGCATCATGCAGGCGGATTACAGCTATGCCACAGCTGTTGGCTTGTTCAACTCTGTTGTCAATGTTGCTTTCTTAATAGCCGCCAATATGCTCAGTAAAAAATATACGGATTCCGCACTATTCTAAAGGAGGGGGAGAGAACATGGTAAGCCATAAAGTCGCAATTAAGTACGATACAACCGGCGAAAGAGCGTTCAGTTTCTTCAACATTCTGTTCCTCATTCTCCTTTGTTTAGTTACTGCGTATCCTGTCTATTACGTATTCTGCGCTTCCTTTAGTGAAAATGTCAAACTTCTTCAAAACCCCGGCTTTATGCTGTTTCCGCAAGGTTGGAATACTGCTGCATACCGCTTGGCTTTTACTCATCCCCTTTTGTCCAGCGGTTACAAAAACACGCTGACCATAATGGCTATCGCTCTACCGCTAAACATTATTTTGACACTGTTTTGCGGATACTTTCTGGCTGGGCGGAATATCATGTTCAAAAAACCGATCATGGCTGTCATCATGTTCACAATGTTTTTTAACGGCGGCATGATTCCGAATTATTTGAACGTAGATTCTCTAGGGCTGAAGAATACACTTTGGGCATTAATCCTACCAGGTGCCATTAGTGTATACAATTCTATCATCTGTAAAACTGCTATTGAAGCAGTTCCTGACAGCTTGTCTGAATCAGCTTATATCGACGGCGCAAATGATCTGAGAGTACTCTTTCAAATCGTACTGCCTCTTATTACTCCAACTATCGCGGTGCTGCTTTTGTATTATGGTGTAGCACATTGGAACAGTTGGTTTGCTGCCTCTATTTATATTACAGATAATAAAAATATGCCAATTCAAAATGTGTTGCGTAGTGTACTGATCGCCAATTCCAACGTTCTAAACGCAGCCGCAACCGATGAAGATCGTATTAATGAGTTTGCAGAAACCATCAAGTATGCCGCCATTATTATTTCTACAGTCCCCGTTTTGCTCATCTATCCTTTCGTTCAGAAGTATTTTGTTAAGGGTGTCATGATCGGTGCTGTCAAGGGGTGACAACAACCATCTTAAATGCTGCATCTCATTCCTATGAGCCGCAGCATTTATAGTAGAGTGCTTATAAAAGTTTGCAGATAATGTGTTGTAACCACAATCAGCAAAAAGGTATTCCCTATTAAGTATACATGGAAATGATCAGATAGTAAAACAGCGGGGCAATATAAGGCCTCGCTGTTTTATACTGTTACTTAATTACTTGGTCTTCATGGGTTCGCCATTTTAAGCAACGGCCTCCACAACAATCTTTCTTCACCATTCAAACGGCGTATACCTTCAATAAAAAAGTAATCTCCGTAGTTCATAGCAATGTGGTGGCCTGGCACATCATGATAAGCTGACGTGCACATGGTTAGGATGGCAGGAGTGCTATGGGTCCAGTCGGAGCACTTCTCATCCATGGCCTTGAGCATATTGATGGCTGCGTTCCGGTAATGCTCAGTAAAAGGATCGTCTCCCAGGGCATTTGCAAGTTCCAACAAGCCGCAGGCTGCAATTCCGCCGGCACAATTGTCCTTCAGATCCGGTTCAGCTGGCTGTTTAAAGTCAACTGGAGGAATATGATCCGCGGGTATATGGGCAAGGAAGTAATCAGCCACCCTGCGAGCTGTATCCATAAAGGACTGTTCACCAGTGTACACATAACTTAGCATAAAGCCATACAGTGCCCAGCCCTGCCCACGTGACCAGCTGGTGCCAGGTGCATAACCTTGACCGGTAGGTGTATCTACCACAGCGCCTGTGTCCGGATTAAAGCATACGATGTGATGAGAAGAGCCATCTTCGCGGATAAAATGCTTCTGGGCTGTATGTGCATGCTGGATAGCAATCTTGCTATATCTGGGGTCTCCAGTATATTGGCTGGCATAGTGCAATAGAGGCAGGTTCATCATGGTATCAATAATCGACCAGCCTTCACGGCCTTCGCCATTCCAAGCCCGGATGAATCCATTGATGTTATAACGTCCAGCCAGCATGTTGGCGCAGAATAAGGTTCTTACCAGACTGTCTTTATTCCCATCAATGGCATAACGCACACCACTGTTGATAAGCCACATAAAGCCCACGTCATGGTGCAAGGTTAGTACATCCCTAAGGGCTTCATCCATCATGATTTCGGAACGTTCCGCTTCTTTACGGTAGCAGTCATCACCTGTTTCAAGGTACATTTGCCACATTTCTGCTGGCCAAAAGCCATTGGTCCACCATGTGATTCCGGGCGTTGTCCACTTGCCATCCTTTACACTGTAGGGTATGCCGTTGAGTTCCTGCGCTTTTTCAATACCGTAGCGCATTTTGTTGTCCATTTTGGCAAGCACATGTTTTACCCATTGTTCAGTGGTGGCATCCAATCGAGTTTGGGTCATTGTTTACATCCTCCTATAAACATTCACCGGGCGACGCCCGATTCTAGCCAACATGAAAGGCAAACTACCTGCCATAAATTTTCAGCATGGTATCTACGCTGTCCTTTACCTGTTCAAGGCCAATAGGTACAGGTTTTGACTCCAGAAGGGCATCATAATAAGCCCGAATACAAGGAACATGAGCCGCACCCCAATAATCCCTAGACAGAGAAAGGTTATGCTGATATTCAAATCTTTCTTCTTTGCCAGTATTCATATGTAAGGTCAAAACATCCTTTTCCATACGCATGATTGCATTTTCACACTCGATCTCAACAAGCACTGGTGAATTTGCACAGTAAGCATTGGTAGCATAGAAAAGAACAGGCGCACCATGAATCGTCATATATGCTTCTACCGTATCTTCTACCTCAATCACGCCTTGCAAGTGCCGATTTGCTGTAGATGATGCTACATGTTCCGGTTTGCCTAGCAAATACACCAACAGATCAAGGGTATGTATGGCCTGGTTGATCAGTACACCACCGCCCTCGGTCTTAAGGCATCCCCGCCAACCACTTTGGGTATAGTACTCCTTGCCACGGCTCCATGTGACAAATGCCCGAGCCCCAAGCACCTTACCTAGATTTCCACTCTTAAGCAACTCTTTGATCTTTTGAACGCTTCCGTTATATCTATTCTGGAAGCAGACACCCACCTGCACTGCCTCTGCCGTATTCACAAGGGATAGCCACTGCTCTCTATCGATAACCGGTGGCTTTTCTGTAAACACGTGTATGCCATGTGAAGCAGCCAATGCCGCCATAGGTGCATGTAAATGATGCGGTGTACACAGATGCACTACATCAATATGGTGGTTATCAAGCAGCTCCTCCATTGATGCATATGCATTTGCACCGTTTTCTGCGGCAAGCTTTTGCGCACGTTCAAACTTTAAATCGGCACATGCGGTAAGCTCTACATCCTGCATTAAAGCGAGTGCACAGGCATGAACAGACGCAATTGCACCACATCCGATAATAGCGGCATGAAGCAAATAATCACGACCTTTCATTAATTGGGCATACATAACCATATCATTTACTAATACTAAAGTCTTGTACAAGTATACAACCATGATAATGGAAAAACCATTGCACAGCGTAACCTTTATATTGCCTTTTGCACCATAGTTCATTGAATTGAGCTATACTCCCTAATGCATTAAAAAATCTTGCTCTGGCAAAACTTTTGCTATTAAGAAAAGGAGCGATTGCATAATGAGTACCACCAATGGTATGGGTTCGGGAAGTGATATGCCCATAGGCCTGGGAATGCTGCTTATGGAGGATCAGCTGGCTTTTTCAAGGTTTGGCGCCATGAGCTTGGATGAAAAGAAACAAATCATTAAGTATGTGGAAAGTGGTATTGACGGCGAAGATGCTAAAAGGCGTATTAGTCACACTGTTAAATGTTTGCACGATGGTGTGCCAGGGTTTTATCTGATGTAAGATTCTTGTGATAAATACAAGCTACTTTAAGCCGGCAGAACACATGATCTACCGGCTTTTTCTTGCCACTTTTATTTATTTACCATAACTTAAAAATCGTTTTTTGCGTAATAAATGAATGATGCTATAGTCAGGGTGGTTACCATTTATGATGACAATTGTACGCTTTTTGCAGTTATAGATAAGGCGGTGCTTGTTGATTCAACTCGCAAAGGCATTCATATGGAACCAATAACCTTCTTTCGCGAATGCCCCGTCCAACTCAGAACAACTGAGCTCTCTTTACCGACGGCTGATTAAGTCCCCTTTTATGCATAAATGGTTAGCTTTGGGTAATACTCTACATGGTACGCAATAATGAATCATAGGTAATTATCACCTTGCATAATCAAACTTTTTAGGAGGAGATACAATGAAAGCGTACATCAACCGCGAAGGCTGTATAGCATGTGAGGTATGCGCTTCAACATGCCCTGAAGCATTCCGCATGTCATATGATGGCCTAGCTGAAGTATATGTTGAAACCATTCCTAAAGCAGTTGAAGAGTTGGCTATAAAGGCGCAAGAAAATTGTCCCGTATCTGTTATTACCGTTAATGATGATTGATGAGCTTCTCTTCTAATGGAAAATTGATAGTACACAGCTCAAAAAGAGTTTAATCCACCATGTCTTAAGCTGATTGACATGTAAATAATGATCCCCCGGCAAAGCCGGGGGTATTTCATATGCGGACGAAGCCCTTATCTTCTGGCAACGCCTGAAGGCGTACTCAACGGTCGCCAGCCGCAAAAGATTGTTACTGGCTGCTCCTAAAGGAGCGACTGTTACTGGCTACCCCTTAAAGGGGTCCATATACTCCTTGATGCTAATTTGGTCTGTTATCTGATCTTCTTGCAGTTGGGTACGTATGTATTCAGCAATCTTTGCTTTGTTCTTCCCCACCGTGTCTACATAAAACCCTCGGCACCAGAATGTTCTATTCCCGTATTTGTACTTCAGATTTGCGTGCCGTTCAAATATTAGCAGCGTGCTCTTCCCCTTTAGAAAACCCACAAACCCTGATACACTCATCTTGGGCGGTATCTCAACCAGCATGAGCACATGATCTGGGCATAGCTCGGCTTCTATGATTTGCACGCTTTCCTATTACACAATTCCCGTAGTATCTTTCCTATTTCTTCTCTTAACTGCCCGAATACGATTTTCCTTCGATACTTGGGTGCAAACACCAGATGATATTTGCAGTTCCATTTCGTATGTGCTAAACTCTTGTTGTCTTCCATGATTTGACCTCCTTTTGTCTTTTGTTTGCGGCTGGCTAGACCGCTCTCAGTTTACGACAAAAGGAGGTCCTCTCATAGCTTAAGCTTTCCCGTACCCCCGGCATAGCCGGGGGTTTTGATTACAAAAAAGAGGAAGCCTGCCATACGGCAGGCTTCCTTTGTTGAAGATTTTAAGCCTTTATTCGATGGTTGCATACTGCCACAGCACATCGCCGGTAGGCAGGATCTGAACACCTTTAACATTGGGCTTGAGCATGTAGGGGTTGGTGTAGTAGTATAGGGGTGCAACGCCGCCAGTTGCCATGAGGATTTCTTCGGCCTTAGCGCACAGTGCTGCACGGGCAGCGGGATCAACCGTTTCTTTGATTTCCTTAACCAGTGCATCATAAGCATCGGCCCAGGTTTGATCGCCGTTGAGTCCCCAGTAAGCGCCCATACCTGCATCCTTGGTTACTTCGGAAGCACGGGTATAGTCTCCGATATCACGGCCCAAGCGGGGATAGTTGTTACCAGATGCGCTTACGAAAATCTCCAGGAAGTTGACGCAGTCGTTGAAATCAGCGATCCAGCCCATACGAGCTGCTTCAGCATCGCCAGCCTTCAACTTTTGCTGCAGGGTGGACCAAGCTTCGGTGTTGATGGTTGCAGTAATGCCAAAGCTGTTCCATACTTCCTGAACATACTGGATGATCAGAGCGTTAGCGCCGGAGTTGTTGAATGCGAATTCGATTGCGGGGAAATCGGTGAAGACAACATTGCCATCTTCAACTGTACCTTCGTGTGCATAGCCCAGCTCAATCAGTGTATTGATAGCGGCTACCTGATCCTCAGTGTAGTTTTCATTCACTTCGGAAGGGGTGTTGGTGCCAGTGTACCAGCTGCCATAACCTTCTGCTTCACGGACATTGGCATTCAAGCCATCGCCCAGAGAATTGGGGTAGAAGCCTGTAGCGGGCACTTGGCCGCCCTGGGTAACATATTCAACCAGAACTTTACGGTCAACCATCTGGCCGATTGCAAAGCGAGCTTTGGACTGCTCTTGAATAGTCAGCTGCTTGCCGGCAGGAGAAACGTCCTTATGCACATTGAAAAGCACATAATAGGTGCCGATGTAATCGCCGAATACTAGCTCGCCAGGATAGGTGGACTGCAAACGGGGATATTCGGTGGGATCGATAGAGTTGATGAACAGTGCTGTGCCATTTTCATAAGCGGTCAAAATGGCGTTATTGTCTTCAGACAAGTATGCATTTATACCAGCCAGCTTTACGTTGGCAGCATTCCAGTAATACTCGTTCTTTTCAAAAGAGATAACATCATCAACAGCATACTTGGTCATGCGGAAGGGACCCATACCGATGTAGGTTTCAGGCTTGGTTGCCCAAACACCGGCATTGTCAGCCACAGAAGTCTTCACAGGGTAGAAGAGCGGGAAGCCGCACAGCTCCAGGAAGTAAGGTGTGGGGTTGAGCAGCTTGACAGTCAAGGTACGTGCAGCATCATCAGCCACAACATTCAACTGACCTTCAGCATAGCCTTCGATAATATCAAAGAGGAAGCCATAGTCCGCGGCCAGTTCAGCAGATGCAGAACGAGTCCAGGATGCAGCTACATCGCTTGCGACGAAATCGCTGCCATCAGACCACTTGAGGCCTTCGCGAAGAGTGAAGGTGTAAGTAAGGCCATCTTCAGAAACTTCTACTTTTTCAGCCAATTCGGGCTTCAAAACAGACTTGCCGTCTTCTTCCTGATAGCCCATCAAGCCTAC
Source organism: Bacillota bacterium (assembly GCA_023409955.1). Classification (GTDB taxonomy): domain Bacteria; phylum Bacillota; class Clostridia; order Christensenellales; family Aristaeellaceae; genus JAEWAH01. The sequence continues at coordinate 8,018 of JAEYQQ010000156.1, forward strand.
ATGAGAAAGCTTCAAAATGTTGCTGCCGTTAACTGCGCTGTTTAGTGCCGGATCGATGGAAAGGGGTGTGCCGCCGCCAAAGAACACAGATGCAACCTGGCCTTGACCTTCAGCCATGGCTACCAGGCTGGTGCTCATCATAAGCAACGCCAGAAGCAAAGCTACTACCTTTTTCATGGTTACCCTCCTCATATCTTAAGTTATCCCGTGGTATACCCGAGTTAAATAATAGCATATTGCAACATTGGTGTCAATAAATTTCATTTTCTTTTCCATTACAAATGATGGCAAGCCACAAAATGCTCAGGTGCAACCTCTACAAAGTCAGGGTTTACTTGGGCGCACTTTTCAGTTGCCCTTGGGCATCTGGTGCGGAACGGGCAGCCGGATGGTGCTTTCAAGGGGCTGGGAATGTCACCATTCAGCACGATTCGCTGTGATTGGTGCGCTTTGTTCGGATCTGGTATAGGAACCGCCGATAACAGGGAGATGGTATACGGGTGCAGCGGGTGCCTGTGAAGTTCATTGGAAGATGCAAGCTCTACCATCTTACCCAGATACATAACTGCAATTCGGTTGGAGATATGCTTCACAACCGCAAGATCATGTGCGATAAACAGGTAGGATAGACCAAGCTGCTGCTGTAAATCTTCCAGCATATTAATTATTTGAGCCTGTATGGAAACGTCAAGTGCTGACACCGGCTCATCACATACAATAAATTCCGGCATAGATGCCAAAGCCCTGGCAATACCGATTCGCTGACGCTGGCCGCCGCTGAATTCATGGGCATAGCGTGTGGCTTGTTCGCTGGATAACCCCACTGTACGCATCAATTCATTGATGCGTTCACTGCGCTCTTGCTTGCTCTGGCAAAGATGATGAACATCGATAGGCTCAGCTATGATATCACCAACTGTCATTCTTGGGTTCAAAGACGAATACGGGTCCTGGAACACCAGCTGCGCCTTGCGCCTGAAGCTTTTGATTGTGTTGGGGCGTCCAATCAGCTGCCCATCAAAATATACCTGACCATCTGTAGGTGTGTACAAATGGAGCAAGCTTCTGCCAACAGTAGTTTTTCCACAGCCAGACTCCCCTACCAAGCCAAGGGTTTCGCCCCGTTTGATGTTAAAGGAGACGCCGTCCACCGCTTTTAACATGGTCTTTTTCATGAAACCAGTGTTAATAGGGAAATACTGCTTTAAGCCATGGACCTCTACAATGTTTTTGGGATCCGGCTGATATGCTGCAGTATTTGGCATTTTTTCACTCATTATTATCACCTGTCCCATCTGAGCCGATACTGGTTATCCGGCCATTCTTATCCGTCTTGATGCTTCCTGTTTGTATGCCTTCCATCACATTGACCCAGCAAGCAGCCAAGTGATCCTTGGCAACAAAAGCTTCCTGCGGATGCTCAGTTAAGCAGATTTTCATCGCCCGTTCACAGCGAGGTGCAAATGCGCAGCCTTTGGGCATGCAAAGCATATCAATAGGTGTACCGGCTATGGGTATCAGCCTTTCCTTTTCATCGTTATCGATATTGGGTATGGAGCGCAATAGGCCCTTTGTATACTCGTGCTTTGGGTTGTAGAAAATCTCATCTGCTGTACCACGCTCAGCTACTTTACCGGCATACATAACAATTACCTCATCGCACATGCTTGCGATAACACCAAGGTCATGTGTGATCATGATAATCGCCATACCCAGCTGCTTTTGCAGTTTCGTCATCAATTCCAAAATCTGTGCCTGAATGGTAACATCCAATGCTGTGGTGGGTTCATCGGCAATCAAAATATCAGGTTCGCAAGACAGCGCCATCGCAATCATCACGCGCTGACGCATGCCTCCGCTCAACTCAAACGAATATTGCTCCATACGCTTATTTGGTTCGTTGATACCTACCAATTGAAGCATTTCCACAGCACGGGCAAACGCTTGTTCCTTGTTGCGCTTCGTGTGCAGCATAATAGCTTCCATCAGCTGGTTTCCAATGGTGAACACCGGATTTAAGCTGGTCATGGGATCCTGAAATATGATGCTGATCTTATTCCCTCGAACAGACCTCATTTTTTCTTCAGAAGCACCGACCAGTTCTTCTCCGTTTAGCTTGATGCTGCCCCCTACAATGCGGCCGGGTTTGGTCAGAATCTGCATGACGGAATAGGCAGTAACGCTTTTTCCACTGCCTGATTCTCCGACAATGCCAAGAACAGTACCTTTATCCAAATTAAATGAAACACCATCCACAGCTTTTACTTCACCGGAAGGGGTGAAAAATGATGTTTTTAAATCTTTGACTTCCAATAGTCTCATTTTACGCTCCCCTTTGCTTATGAACGTAGTTTGGGATCAAATGCATCCCGTAAGCCATTGCCCAACAGGTTGAAGGACAGAACAATCAGAAAGATGGACATGGCCGGGAAAATCAGCAGGTATGGATACGATACAAGCCCTGTTCGAGCATCAGCAGCCAGTGACCCAAGCGAAGGCATGGGGATGGATACACCAAGGCCTAGGAAGGACAAGAAGCTTTCCGTAAAAATCGCAGTAGGAATCTGCATGGCAGCAGTTATGATGATGACCGAAACACAGTTGGGTATCATATGCTTGCGGATAATGCGAGCGGCAGATGCACCAATGGACTTGGAGGCTAGAACATACTCCTGTTCTTTGATGGACAATATCTGCCCCCGGACCTGGCGCGCCATGCCTACCCAGTACAATAGGCCAAACACTATAAAGATACTGATCATCCCTGCGCCAAGTTTTGTAATCAGTATGTTTTGCGACCCTCTGATAATATCTTTGATGGCCACTGATAAAAGAATAACGATCAATACATCCGGTAACGAATAGATAATGTCCACGATACGCATCATGACCAGGTCAACCTTACCGCCGAAATAACCTGAGATAGCACCGTAGATAATGCCGATAATAATAACAATCAGCGCTGCGCCCATTCCTACCAGCAGTGAAATGCGGGTACCATAGATAACGCGAATTGCATAGTCACGCCCCAACGCATCCGTACCCATAATATGAGGAAATACGAACTCACCCTTGTCGATACGAGCCTGTTCCTTGGCAGAGTATTCAAAGGGTTCAAGGTACTTGCTCATAACGTCCTGCTTAGAATAATTGTACGGATAGATGGACGGTACAATAAAAGCAATTAAGCCAATGATTACAATAACGAAAAGGCATACCATGGCCAGCCTATTTCTGGCCAAGCGTCGCAGGCCATCCTTCATAAAGGATACTGATTCACGAGACAGCACCTGTTGAGCTTTTTCAGTCTCAGTGGCAGGCTCAAACATGGCCGGGTCCATTTGAAGGCTAAGGTAACTCTTGTTTGGCATCTTCTCTTTTTGCATACTGACCACCTTATCTGAAATCAATTCTTGGATCCATGATTTTATACAAAATATCCGTTAGGAAATTCATAAGGATGATCATTGTCGCCAGGAAGATTGTTACGCCCATGATCATCATATAGTCAGTTCGCAGCATGCTGTTGACAAACAACCGACCCAAGCCTGGAACAGAGAAAATGTTTTCTACCACCATACTGCCAGTCAATATGTACGCCATCATTGGACCTGCATAGGTGATCACAGGGCTCAATGCACTTTTCAGAGCATGCTTAAACACCACCTTGGATTTTGGCAAACCCTTAGCTTTTGCTGTGCGTACATAATCCTGTCCAAGCACATCCAGCATGCTGGAACGCTCCAGCCTGGTGATATAAGCCATCGGATAAAGGCTGAGGGATATAATGGGCAGTATCAAGCCGCCAGGCTGACTGCCAAGCGTTGGGAACCAAGCCAGCCACAAGCCAAATACTAGAAGTAAAACCGTTGCCATGACGAAGGATGGCATGGATACGAGTGCTGTAGTTAGAACCTGTATAACCTTATCCGCCATTCGTCCACGGTTAAGAGCAGCAACAGACCCAAGAAATACCCCTGCGATAATCGCAATGAACGCAGCTGCAAAGCCGATCATGGCCGAATAACCAAAACCATTTTTGATCAAATCGAAAACCGTGTTGCCGACCCAAGATGTAGAAAGACCAAAATCCAGAACGACAATGTTTTTTAAATAGTTTAAAAATTGAACCCCGATTGGTTTATCAAAACCATACTTTGCTTCCAGTGCAGCCACAACAGCATCTGTTTTCGCTTTTTCAGAGCTGAAAGGATTGGCAGGTATGGCGTGCATGGTGAAAAATGTAATCATGATGACAAGAAAAATCGTAAGTAGCGCCATACCAAATCTTTTAAGCGTGTACAGGACGAAGTTGGAACTCATACGCAGCCTCCTTATAAGGTTATCCTACACCCACAAGCATAACAGAAGCATTATACGTTCTAGTTTTGTGGTTGTCAATGAAACTTCCAATATCGAAAAAATTCATACCGCATTGTCAAAGGACGAACTTATCCCATTTCGTGCCATCCCATCTGCAGCTGTTACACTTTCATGCTGCAATTCTTTATCAAAAACTGCATTTAATGAGTTACTGTCCGCAAAGCCCTGAGAGCTGTCTGATTTAAAAAACACTGTTAACGTACGCAGCAGCAGCTTAATATCCATCCATATCGAAAAGTTCTCGATATACATTAAATCCATCATCAGCTTATCCTGGGGAGTGGTATTATACCTGCCTTCAATTTGGGCAAACCCGGTAAGGCCAGCTTTCATCTTTTGCCGATATGAAAATGCGGGAACTTCTTTGCTATATTTCTCAATATTCTCCAGCATTTCAGGTCTGGGTCCAACCAGACTCATTTCACCTTTTAAGATATTGAGCAATTGCGGGATCTCATCTAATCTCCATTTTCTAAGCACAGAACCAACTTTCGTAATCCGCGCATCGCCATTAATGGCAGATGTCTGCAGCTTGACGCCTTTGCTTTTGTACATGGTCCGGAACTTGATTATCTCAAATATGTTGCCGCCAATAGTCTTTCGCTTTTGCTTAAAGAAAATTGGCCGCCCATCTTCAAGCAGTATGGCGGCAGCTGCTACAAACATGATTGGGCTTAAGATAATCAATGCAATGGAAGAAACCAATATATCCATTATGCGCTTTAGCAATTGCTCATGGTTTTCAATCCCTCCCTTGCCCATAGCAATAAAGGGGCAGTCATCAAATACAACCTGTCGCCCATTGGCGATCATAACATCATATAAATCTGCTGTCGTATATACGCTTTTCTTCTGTTCATAACAATAAGCCAGCAGTCTACTTTTATGCTCAGACGGCACATCGGCAAAAAAAATAGCTTCATTCCGAGAGATGCATTTACGAACATCCTTTGCCATGTAATTTACCATATCCTGAACAGTAAATTGAAGACGATACTTACTAAGTTTAGAAGCAACATGGCTTGCCGCCATCCGGGAACTAGCAATTATGCAGCACTTTTCCGGAGGGTGTACATCAAAGTACAACTTGTTACCAATACGTGTAAATAAGACAATTACACCAATCTGGACAATCACAGCACAGATCAGCAGCATAAAGTCCAAACCGAATAGTACCAGCCCTTCATTCTTGGCATCGTTGACATTCATTATCTGCAACTGCAGATAGGTTACAATATCTGTTATAGTAACAGCCAAAATAAGAGATGATATTACAGGCTTGCTCTTCCTCTTGCCGATGTCATAACCTCCGTAAACTGAAAGCATGATGGTCAATAGAACAGTAAACGTAAGCACCGTTACGCCAGCAGTTCGGCTAAGGGTCAAAAGCTGCCAGTTATTGATACCCAGAATGCCAAAAAAAGCAGCGAACAAAAGGATGTAGAGCATAAGTCGAAGTGGAAGAAAGCGCCAACGTTTTTTTCCCGATCTTTGAAGGCTCATAATTGCCCTCCTCCTAATCACACTGCATCTATACCTGATTGATAATGTTGTATGGCAAAATTATTATACATTTACACTGTCTGCTTGTCAAAGGAAGTATCCATGATGGAATTTTATACATTGCCTCTATATCACACGTTTCTTGTTTGTTAAAATTGCACCCTTGACGTACAGATACATTAGGATTACAATACGATTATTCAAATTAATTAGCCGGTTAACAAATAAGAAAGGCATGAATCATGAAGGATCTCAAAACTATCCCTGACTACTATCATCGCCTGCATCACTTGTTTTTTTTATGTATTTCCAAAGAAGTTGGTACCCCACAAGTCCATCCCGGCCAGGGTGCGCTTCTTGGTTGTCTTTTAGGCAATGGCTCATCCATTAGTCAAAAGGATCTATGCCAAAAGCTTCAAGTAAGTGCGGCAGCAGTAGCTGTGTCATTACGCCGGTTGGAAACCCAAGGGTTACTGATCCGCACCCAAAACCCCTCGGACCTCAGGGAAAAAATGCTCACATTGACCCCCCTGGGTGAACGAATGGCAAAAGATCTGCTTAAAGCCAAGCAGCGCGTAGAGTCCCAAGCCATCAAGGATTTTACCAGCGATGAACTAACCATACTGGAAGAATATTTAAAACGAATTGCAACGAGCCTGACAGATTTTTTAAACGAGCAGGATACCGGACATGAAAAGCTCAAAGGAGATGAAAACAAGTGACACGTATTTTTAAATATATGAAGAGATCATGGCCAGCCTTATTGGCCATTATCGCCATGCTGGCTTTGCAAGCCGTAAGCGAGCTTGCACTACCCGAATATACAGCGAAAATCGTAAATGTTGGCATACAGCAGCAAGGTATTGATAATGGTTCTCCTGATGTGATACGCGCATCAGAATTGGAATCATTGTCAAAATATATGCTTAGCAACGATTATAAGGATCTTGTTCTTACCAATTATACTAAGCTTCCTATAGAGGAAGGAACCAACTATCCGATGCAGGCCAATGAACAGCTCTATAAAATCAACAAGGTGGATGAAGAAACCAGAAAGGCATTGAACAATGTCTTTACCCGTTCTTATCTGATCCGGATGATGATAGAGCAAAAGATGCCCGAGACGCTTTCAGAATCCGACTTTGGCGGAATGATACCTCAAGTCCCTCCCATGGCCGCATCTATAACCGACCTACCGAATGCTGCCCGGGACGAAGTGCTTAACTCCATTTATCAGCAAATGGAAAGTGTATCAGGCACTATGCTGTCGCAGCTGTCCATCTATTTTGTTCAGGAAGAGTACAAGGCCATTGGTGTCAACGCTCAGAGCCTGCAGGCCAATTACATTTTGCTGGCCGGCTTGAAAATGCTAGGCGTAGCCTTAGTGGCGATAGCAGCTTCTGTTGGTGTTGGTTTCTTAGGTGCCCGCGTTTCAGCTACTCTAGGCCGTGATTTACGAAGCAAGGTTTTTTCAAAGGTTGTTTCCTTTTCCCAAAAAGAAATGGACAATTTCTCTACTGCATCCTTAATCACCCGCTCCACCAATGATATACAGCAGGTGCAGTCTGCTATGGTGTTCATGCTGAGAATGGTATTCTTTGCCCCTATTATGGCTATAGGTGGCATATATCAAGTGTTGCAGACCAATGTTTCAATGACATGGATCATTGCACTGGCTGTGGCGCTGCTGTTGATATTGGTTGGCACCCTTTTCTTTTTCTCCATGCCCAAGTTTGAAAAACTACAGCCCTATATTGACCGACTGAATCGTATCGCCAGGGAGATATTGACCGGTTTGCCTGTCATACGTGCTTTTTCCAGACAGCAAAAGGAAGAAGCTCGGTTTGATGAAGCCAATGTTCAGTTGACTAAAACCAATCTCTTTGTCAACCGACTCATGTCTGGCATGATGCCGCTGATGACCCTGATCATGAACGCCATCACCCTTTTGATCTTATGGGTTGGCGCTAGGAGCATCAGCGAAGGCCATATGCAAATCGGCGACATGATGGCTTTCATTCAATATGCCATGCAGATTATCATTTCCTTCCTGATGATCTCTCTCATGTCCATTATGCTTCCCCGTGCAGCCGTATCCGCAAAACGTATTGATGAGGTCATCTCATGTGAACCATCCATACGTGATGTACAATCCCCTGCTTCCTTTACTTCTGATCAGAAGGGCATTGTCAAATTTGAAGATGTATCCTTCCGTTATCCCAATGCAAAAGAAGATGTACTAAGCAAAATCAGCTTTACAGCCCGACCAGGACAGACCACAGCGATCCTTGGCGGTACCGGCTCAGGCAAATCCACGCTTGTACAGCTGATCCCTCGTTTCTTTGAGGTGACCAGCGGCAGAATTACAGTGGATGGCCGGGATGTACGTGAAGTTACCCAGCATGATCTGCGGGAACGAATTGGCTATGTACCGCAAAAAGGCGTGCTCTTTTCCGGCACCATTGCATCCAATATTACATTTGGTCAAGAAGATGCCAGCCAGGCGGATATAGAACTGGCTGCGGCTGTATCCCAATCGGCTGGCTTTATTGCTGAAAAGCCAGAAGGATTTAATGATCCAATCTCCCAGGGCGGTACCAATGTATCCGGCGGCCAAAAGCAGCGGCTGTCCATTGCGCGCGCCATTTTTAAAAAGCCGGAGATCATTATTTTCGACGATAGCTTCTCAGCGCTGGACTTCAAAACAGATGTGGCATTGCGATCAGCACTCAAGAAAGAAACGGCCGACAGCACTGTCATCATCGTTGCACAGCGCATCAACACTGTCTTGCACGCAGAACAGATCGTCGTTCTGGATGAGGGAAGGATTGTCGGTATCGGCAACCACCGCCAGCTGATGGAAACCTGCGATGTATATAGGCAGATTGCCATGAGCCAGCTTTCAAAGGAGGAATTGGCACATGCAGAATAATCATAAAAAAGACCGCAGCCGCGGACCCGTTGGCGGACCTATGGGTGGTCCAGGGCATATGATGGGTGAAAAAGCCAAGAACTTTAAGGGAACCATAAGTAAACTGATCAAGCACATTGCAAAATACAAGATAGCTACGATACTTGTTATTGTACTTTCCATAATCAGCGCGGTGTTATCCATTGTGGGACCCAAGCAGATGGGTAATATCGTGGACAGTATCGCCAACGGCTTTATGAGCAGTATAAAAGGTGGTCCTGGTATTGATTTTAACAATGTTGCTCGCATGCTGCTAGGTCTGCTGGCGTTGTATGCCTTCAGCTCAGTCTTTGGTATAATGCAGGGCTATGTAATGGCAGGGGTGTCTCAGAAGCTTAGCTATATGTTCCGAAAGGATTTATCCCGCAAGATTCACAGCTTACCCATGAGTTACTTTGACAGTGTAACCCATGGCGAGGTACTCTCCCGCATTACCAATGATATCGATACCCTGACCCAAAGCCTGAACCAAAGCCTATCCCAGGTAATTTCATCCATCACCATTGCCATCGGCGTGTTGATCATGATGTTCTCCATCTCCTGGCTGATGACCCTGGCAGCATTGCTTATCGTGCCTATGTCGGCATTTTTGATGCAGATCGTGGTTAAGAAGTCTCAAAAACACTTTGTCAGCCAGCAAAAGTATTTGGGTCATGTCAACGGTCAAGTGGAAGAAGTATATTCCGGCCAAGTGATTGTTAAGGCTTTTAATGGAGAAAAGAAAGCGCTGGAGGATTTTGAAAAGTATAACGACGAGCTTTATTCATCCGCATGGAAATCTCAATTTTTATCAGGATTGATGCATCCCATTATGTCGTTCATCGGCAATCTGGGTTATGTGATGGTGGCAATCCTTGGCGGCTCGCTGGCGATTAAAGGCAGCATTACCATCGGTAACATTCAGTCGTTTATTCAATATGTACGAATGTTCAACCAACCCCTGTCCCAAATTGCTCAGGTAACCTCCATGCTGCAATCCACCGCAGCAGCGGCAGAACGTGTTTTTGAGTTCCTGGAGCTTGAAGAAGAGGAGCAAACCATCACCAACTCCACCTCCGCCACTAACCTTATCGGCCAGGTAACCTTTGATCATGTGAAGTTTGGTTATCAGGCAGACAAGACCATTATCAATGACTTTAGCACTGTTATTAAACCCGGGCAAAAGGTTGCCATTGTCGGTCCCACCGGCGCCGGTAAAACCACCATGGTAAAGCTGCTAATGCGCTTTTACGATGTAACCGGCGGGCGCATACTCATTGACGGCCACGATATACGAAGCTTCGACCGTAACGAACTGCGCAGCATGTTTGGCATGGTACTGCAGGATACATGGCTCTTTGGCGGTAGTATTGCAGATAACATTCGCTATGGCAAGCTCGATGCCACACAGGAAGAAGTGGAAGCTGCCGCCCGCTCTGCCCATGTTCATCACTTTGTTCAAACGCTCCCGGAAGGGTATAACATGGTGATAAACGAGGAAGCCAGCAATATTTCCCAAGGACAAAAACAGCTTTTGACCATAGCCAGGGCCATACTGGCTGACCCGAAGGTTTTGATTCTGGATGAGGCCACAAGCAGTGTTGATACTCGGACAGAGCTGCGTATTCAAAAGGCCATGGATAACTTAATGCACGGCCGCACCAGCTTTGTTATCGCCCATCGCCTATCTACCATTCGTGATGCCGACCTGATACTGGTCATGCGGGATGGCGACATTGTGGAGCAGGGCAAGCATGAAGAACTCTTGGAGAAAAACGGTTTCTACGCCCAGCTGTACAACGCGCAGTTCCAACAAGTGCTGTCAGCATAAAAATGACAATAAAAGAAACCGCCGGTATGGCAAATGCTTTTGCAGCTGCCTACCGGCGGTTTCTTTGTATATTCTCAGTTTTCCTGATGCTGCATACGCACTTTGCGGTCAAGCTCTTTGATAAATTGATCCATGTTCAACTGCCCTTTAACATAGTGATGTAATACTTGCAACACTAAAACACTTCATATTTTATAACTACAATACTATAATTTGATGGATTATTTCCTTCATTGACCCAACTGAAGTTTTCTTCGTCATGCACC
>JAEYQQ010000187.1 GCA_023409955.1 Bacillota bacterium
CTGTTGTGGGAGTGGCCGTAGGCTCTGTTGTGGGGGTAGGTGTAGCTGTTGGCGTAGGTGTGGGGGTTACGTATTGGAACAATTTTGCCAGCAACGTCTGATTCGCTGTTTTCCCATCCCCTTTTTCACCAAGTACCTTGATAAAGGCTGCAACGGCCTTTATGGTATCATTATCATACTTTTGGTTCGCTTTCTTAACCAAAAAGCCTAACTGAATCAAACGCTCCTGCATATCCTTCACACGGGGGCCGGTATCCCCCCGCTTTAGGAGAATGTACTCGGTGCATTCTGGCGCCTTCTTATCGTACAAGGCTTTGAGGGTTTTCACACCTGCAATGCCATCCGTTTTCAACTTGGCTGCTTTTTGAAACAGCGCAACAGCATCCTTGGTGCGGCTGCCGAATTCGCCGTCAACAGGCTGCGCAAGGTACCCCAATTCACGCAGGCGGTTTTGCAGCTTCTCCACACGCACCCCGGATGCGCCTTTTTGCAGTTCCACATACGTTACATGTTCCGGAGCACTGGTTGCATACAGCTTCTGCTGAAGCGTACTTGTCGCAACACCGTCCTGATTTGTGCCCATAGCGTCCTGGAAATAGCGAACTCCCAGTTTTGTATTTGAGCCAAATACGCCATCAATGCTTCCGACAGGATAGCCAAGCTCCTTCAAGCGCTTTTGCAAAGCTCTCACATCTTCACCCCGTGATCCCACTGACAGTTTGGTGTAACCAGTGGAAGCAGGCGCAGGTGTGGCAGTGGGTACCGGATTTTGAGAAGGTACAACTGTTTCTTCGATGTATTGAATGCGGCTGTTAGTTACCGTAAGGCCAGCAAAATCTTCCGGCGATTCTGCCCAAGAGGCTTTAACCTCATAGGAAAACGGCTGATTGGCTGCCGCAATGTCCTGGTCTGCCATTTGAACAAGCAGGCCGCCCAGACGCTCAAGCGACTGAGAATCATACAAGCCAACACCTACAAGTAAGGTGCCATCTGCAACATATGCATACCGCTCGATGATGATATGCGTCCGTGCCTTATCCGACATCGTCACCCGGTACGTGTTGGTGGCTGCATCAAAGCGGATGGAAGTTATCTCCTGAGGTATGGCAGGAAAACTCTCCATTCCAGAGAAAGATGCCGCAGCGTATTCCTGCATGACAGAGGTTGGAATGACCAGCTTCCCTGATTCCTGCGTTACCAGGGGATTCAAATGCCCCCAGTTTGCACCCAGTTGGGACAGCTGTGTCCAGAAAATATGTGGGCTGTTTGCATCATACGCAAATTCCCCCTCAATCCCCATGGTACGCATCATGCTGTCCAAAACGGGCACCATTTGATACAAGTGCTCCTCCACCATATCTTCTGGCTGGAGCTGCTGCTGACCGGCAGTTTCTGCAAATGCAGCTGATGACATTGTCAGCATTGCTGCCAACAGGATACAAAGCAGCTTTTTCATGGATAGACTCCTTTCGAACTCCCAGGTTTCCCATATTTTGTTTTCCATTGATTAGACGACTGATCTAGGCGGCATGTTCCACCCATGCTTTTCTTTTACACTTGTAAACATATACGGAATCGCTGTCGCTAATATGACATGAAGCGGGCCTGCTAAAGGCAGCCCGCTTCATAATTGATAAATGGATGGTGATGCAGCTTATGCTATCATACCAGGAATATGGCAACAATCAGTGTAGCCAGCAAGCCACAGGATACCGGGATCAGGTTTTTGCGGGCAAGGTCGCCGGCTTTTACGTTGCAGATGGCAGCCACTGGGATTACCGCCCAAGGGATAATGGTGCCGCCATCCACCCAAACAGTGGTAATCTGCCCCAGGGCAGCCAATGTTGCAGCGTTGGCACCGGTGGCTGCAGAAAAGGTTTGGGATAGCGAGCCCAAAAGAGGCAGGCCGGAACAGCCTGAGCCATCCAGGCCCGTTACTACGCCGATGAGGGACTGCACCACAGCAACCAGGCCTCCCCCCAGCCTGACGTTTTGCGCCAGGTACAGGCCAAAGTCATTGAGTATGCTGGGGGAGCCTTCGCCAAGGATCTTTGCCGCCACCTCGCCGCTGCCCATAAAGAAGAATCCAGCAATGACAATGACCGGTGCGAAAATTTTAATGGCGAACTGAAACCCGTCCTTCACGTTTTCAGAAATGGTTTCCAGGGAGGCAAAAAAATTACCGCGGAAGATGGTAATTAAGGCAAGCACAATGATGGCCGTGCCGCCTACCAGGGCTGTTGCGTCACCGCCCTTGAACTTGAATATCATCATCAGCACAACATCCATCACAAACAGCAAGGGAGTAAGCACTGCCATGATATACGATAGGGCTGTGAACTTGCGATGATCATCCGGCAAGGGCTGGACATCCAGTTCATCCTTCTGTCCGGCTGCCACCCCAGCTGCCATCTGCGCTTTATTTTCCCGCCGGAACATAATGAAGCAAACCAGTACGGTCACAAAAGACATGGTGGCCCACAGCGGTATACTGGCCATGACAACGCTGCCGGTATCCAGCCCTGCAGCCTTAGCGGTGATACCGGGTGCGCCCTGTATGACAAAGTCACTGGATAAGCCAATGCCATGACCGAAGATGTTCATGGCTACCGCGCACCAGATTTTCGGAAGGCCAGCCTTCAGCGCTATGGGCAGCATGAGAGCGCCCACCAGCGCCACGGCTGGAGAGGGCCATACAAACCAGGACACCACAAGCATGACAGCACCTACCGCAAAGAAGGCTGTCTGCCTGCTTTTGATAATCCGCTTCAGTGGCCTTACCATCAGCTCGTCGGCTCCGATGCTGGTCAGCCCCTTGGACATAGCAACCACGATGGCAATGACCGTGATGATCCCCAGAAATTCAGAGCCTGAACTGACCAGTGCGTTATAGAGCACTTGTATAGCGGCGGCAACATTTCCCGTGGCAGCAAGCCCCATGAGAAAAATGCCAATGATACAAGGAAGTACGATTTCCTTTTTGAACAGCAGGATTGTGATTATCAACACAGTCATGATCAGATACACATAATGTACAAGCCCTAATGAAACGGCTGTATCCACGCAGATTGACCTCCTCTTTATGCTTTGTTTGGGTGTGGTAAGCATATATTGGGCCAATGGCTTTATTGCAGGCTTTACCGCTTCCCTTGCATTTCAGCCTCTGCCCTGCGCATCCATTGGCTTTATCGCGGCAAATCAAAGATGCCCGGCCGTATGGCGGCTCGGCTTTTTTAGGGCTTGCAATGTAAGGCCGCCTTTTACTTCAATATAGGCAGCGAAACCAAAAGTGGTTCCGCTTTAAGGGAGATGCAAACGGCGGTTAAAGCTTGCTGACAGGCTGCATACCCTGATGTTTTTGTAAATCATTCAGGCAATCATTGACAGCGTATTTGGCAGCAGATACAATGAGATCAGCCTATTTGGGGAAAGGATGCCTTTTGTATGCATAAATCGGCCCTTATACTGCTTGCTGTCCTGCTTTTGTGCTTTGTTTTCCCTGCGGCGGGCGAAACAGCAGATGGCGACTCTTTAACGCTTTCCTTGATCGGCGACTGCAGCATAGGCGATTCCTTTCCATACAGGACCTACGCCTCCGGCTATGCCAAAACGGTGGATGCCAATGGGTTTGATTGGCCGTTTTCCTTGGTGAAGCATCATTTGGATGCCGATGACCTTACCATTGCCAACCTTGAGGTTGTTTTTACCACCAGTAAAAAACATGCAAACAAAAAGACCAACCTCATCGCCGATCCTAAGTACGTGGGTGTACTGCTTGACTCCGGCGTGGATGTGGTCAATACCGCCAACAACCATTCCTATGACTTTGGGACTGCAGGCTACCAGCAGAGCATGGAAACCCTGGATGCAGCCGGCATTCCAAGGTTTGGCACCTTAAACCCTGGCAGCAAGCGAATGGATGAAAAGCTACTGATTCATGAAATAAAAGGCGTGAAAATTGGTTTTATCGGCTTTACCTATCCCCAAAACGAAGATATTGAACGCATCTCACAACGGATTCAAACACTCAAGGAGCAGGGCTGCGATCTTGTGATCGTTAGCCTGCACTGGGGCCGGGAGCTGAAATCCACGCCCAACAACGGCCAGTATACCTACGCGAAAAAAGTCATTGATGCGGGAGCCGATATGATTTATGGCCATCATCCCCATGTCCTGCAGCCGGTGCACTTTTACAAGGGAAAGCCCATTTTTTACAGCCTTGGCAACTTTACCTTCGGCACCATGGGCAAAGCCGACCCGGACACGGGCATCTTTCAGCTAAAATACCTCTTGACGGATAATGGACCTGTTTTAAGTACGTTTTCGGTTATCCCCTGCCGCACCCAAGGCTGGGGGGATTACCGGCCCTATGAACTGACGGAGGATAAGGATCGCCAGGCCATGCTGAAAAAACTGGTGTTCAAACGGACCACCGAGGGCCTGGAGAACCTGCCGGAATCCTTTGTTTTAACTGGCAGCGTCACCCTTGAAAACGGCGTAGTCGTAAAATAAGAAATGGGGAGAAGACTTCACATAGTCTTCTCCCCATTTCTTATATGTATGTTTGTTACTTTACAGCTGAACAGTAAAACCGTCATAAGCCACCTGATATCCCTCAGGCATTAGCACCTGTTCCAACTCCTCATGCAGCAGCTGGCCGTTGTGGGAAAAATGAGTGGCGACAAATTGGGTGGAGCTGCTGATGCAGCCCATATCCATCAGCCTTTGTTTCAGCTCCATCAGGTCCGGCACACCCATATGGTTGGTGCCCTCTTTGAGCTTACCCATGGTGCAGTCAAGGCTCACCAAGTCCAGGGTGCGGCCCTTCAAAAAATCCCAGGTGGCTGCAGGGAAATCCCCGGTATCATTCCCGTACAAAATCCACTTGCCGCCTTTGCCAATCAGGTAAATCAAGCACTTTTCGGACCGGTCGTGCCGGGCCAGCATGGGGATGACGGTATAGCCTGCAATGTCCATAGGAACATATTCCGTAAGCTCCACAAAGGCCATATGGGCATCTGCCAAGGTGCTGCCGGGCCATTTTTTCATATAGGCATCAATCTTTGCGCCCAGGGCATCGCTGCCATACAGGGTCAGCGTCTGATCTACACCGCTGCAAAAGCCTTTCCTGCGAAAGAGCATCTCATCCAGATACAGGTGATCCTGATGGGTGTGGGTGATCAGCAGATGCTGAATGCTCGGCAGATCCAGGCCATGATGCAGCATGTGCATGTAGCTGTCCGGCGGAAAGTCAACAAGCAGCGTATCATCCACCAGGGCCTGGGAGCGGGTGCGAATGTTCTTCCCGCCCAGCTCCTTCGCTTTTTTGCAGACATCGCAGTGGCAGAACATGCCCGGCCAGCCCTCAGCGGCTGCTGTTCCAAAATAGGTAAGCTTCATGTAAGCACCTCTCCTACATTACGATTTAACGGCACCGCTGGTAAGCCCGCCGATGATATGACGCTGCATCAGGATGTAAAAGATCAGGATCGGCAGCATGGACATGCAGAAGGTAGCAAAGGTCAGGCTGTAGTCCACGCTGTATTCGGTTCGGAAGTTATACTGGAACAAGGTAATGGTCCAATGCTTCCAGGAGCGGTTCAGGGTGATTAGGGGGAGCATGAAGTCATTCCAGATCCATAGGCCATTACGGATCAGCACTGTGGCCAGGATTGGCCGCATCAGGGGCAGAACCACCTTGACAAAGGTCTGGGCCGGGGTGGCACCGTCGATAAAGGCTGCCTCCTCCATATCTGTTGGGATGGACTTCAAAAAGCCTACATACAAAAACACTGCTTCGCAGGTCAGGGAGGAAACACACAGCAGTGCAAGACCTGTGGGGTTGAGCATGCTCATAAAGCTGAGCTGCTTGACCAGGGGCATCATTTTCACTTCAAAAGGGATAAAGATACCCAAGAGCAGGTAAAAGTACATTCCCCGATACCACCGGCTGTGATTCATGGAGCGGGACATGGCATAGCTTAGCATGGGCATGATCAATAGATTGCCCAAGATTACAAGCGCCGTAATATATACCGTATTGCCAAAGGCCCTGAAATATTTGCCGCCTTCCAGCACTGATGCAAAATTGTCGAAGTTTAAGGACTGGGGCAGTGCAAAAAAGCTGGCAGTGTTTTCTGCATAGGTTTTGAAGGCTGTCATCACCGTGATGTACATGGGCAGGAGGATCATCAATACGCCCAGGGATAAAAGGGTATACACGCCTGCTTTACTGGCCTTGCCAAGCTTCATAGATACACCTTCTTCCTGTTGGAGAAAAAGATTTGCACCGCAGATATGGTAGCAACAATGAAACCAATCACCACAGCTTCGGCCACGGCATAGCTGAATTTTGTTTCCACAAATGCGTTGGAATAAATCAGCAAAGATACGCTCTCCGTTACGCCGCCCGGTCCGCCGTCGGTAAGACTCTTGACGTAGTCAAACACGGTAATGCCGCCCTTGATGGTTAGTACCATTACCACCGACAGAACTGGCACAAGGAACGGAAGCGTTATGTGAATAAAGCGCTTGATGGCATTGGCGCCATCCATGGCCGCAGCTTCATACAATTCAGCAGGCACTGTCTGCAGCCCGGACAGGAACAGCAGCGTTGGCATAGCTACGCCTTGCCATACATGCACAAACAAAATGCCAAAGACAGCGGTGGAAGCATTGGATAAGATATTTTTGCTTAAGATGCCTATCCCCAGCGCAGTACCGATGGGCGGGATGGCACGATAAAAAATCTGGTTGAATATAAGACCAACGGTGATCATGCTCAGCACTGCCGGGAAGAAATAAGCGGCCCGGAAGAAGGTGATACCTTTGATCTTGCTGTTTAGCAGCATGGCCAGAATAATGCCAAGCACTACGATGCAGACGGTGAGCATGATGCAATATCCGGCATTAAATTTCAGCGCGTTTAAAAAACGCGTATCTTTCAATATGTTAGCATAGTTTTTCATACCAACGAAAGCAATCTTTTTGGAGATGCCATTCCAGTTGGTCATGCTGTAATAAAAGCCCATGAGCACTGGAAATATGAAAAACAGACTGTATAGTACCATACCAGGCAAACTGAACAGAGCAAAGGTAATTTGCTGAGGCCGCCTGAGAGATTGCGGCTTGTTTGCAGCCACTTTCGTGCGCTTAGATAAAGCGGTCACGGCATGTCACTCCTTCTTTATGAGCGGAATCCGTTTCACCCGGCTAAAAATATGCCATCCGCCGGTGAAAGGCCGATGGCACAAAATGAAAAGAGTTCCCGGGTGCGGCGCAGCGGCTGCACCCGGGGGATTAAGTATTATTGATTGTAGAGTTTCATGATGGCATCGCCGAATGCCTTGACAAAGTTGTCGATGTTCTGGTCAACATACAGCTGCTGGCCGGCGGGACGCATTTCCTCACGAAGACCGGTGGGCCAGAAGTTGACCTGGGTCAGGAACATTTGGCCGTTGTCCATCAGTTCTTTCATGAACATGTGCTGAGACTTGTCATAGGTAACGCCCTTGATCATGTTCACATTGCCATCTACAGCGTAGTACTTCTGGGCAACTTCGGTGCGGGAGAGGTATTCAATGAACTTCAGGGCTTCTTCGGGATGCTCGCAGGAGCTGGATACCGCAAAAGAGGTGTCGATGTTAACGGGAACAGAAACCTCATCGCTCAGGGGGGAGGGGATGGGCATCAGCTTCACGGCGATGTCAGGATTGGAAGACTGCATGGTGGAGAGCATCCATGTGCCGGAGAACATCATGGCAGCCTTGCCGTTTACGAGATCAGCCACAGCGGATTCATAATCCAGGCCCAGGGAGTCATCTGTGCTGAAGGGCAGGATGTCCATGCACAGCTGAGCGAAACCACGGATGGTGGCGGAATCCTCCACCTTCATTTCGCCGCTTGCGATCTTCTTGAATTCCTCATGGGAATTGTGGTTGAGAACACCGATGGTGCGTTCCAAGCGCTGGGCTACGTTGCCTACATCTTTGTTAGGCAGAGCGAAAGCATCATAACCGTTTTCCTTCAAGGTCTTGGCAACAGTAAGGAGCTCGGCATAGGTGGTGGGCTCGGCAAGGCCAAGCTTTTCAAAGATGTCGGTGCGGTAGTAGATGCCATAGCTGCTCAATGTCATGGGCAGAGCATACTCTTTGCCGTTGTAACGGGCCATGTCACGCATGGTATCGGAGACGTTCGCCATGAAAGGCATATCCGTCAGATCCAGCATCATTTCATCATCAAACATGGCCTTGTACTTGTCCTCAGCGGGATACACATTGAGGATGTCGGGCATTTCGTTGGTGGCGATACGGGTCATCAGTACGGTTCCGGCATCGGAAACAGAAGTCAGGGTGATTTTGATGCCCGGATTCTCGGCCATGAAATCAGCAATGATTTCTTCCATGACGTTCACCGTTTCGGGCTTGAGGGAATAGAACTCCAGTTCCACGGCGGGTGAGGCCACGGCGGTACCCATGGAGAGGATGACCAGCATCAGGGACAGCATAAGAGACAGGACCTTGAAACGCTTCATGTGTGTTCCTCCTTGTATAAAATGGGATTCCTTCATACGCATCAAATGCGTTTGTATGCTTATTATAGGCATAGGCAAGGCAGGTGAAAATTGCTCATTCAAAGATTTCATTGTCTATTTTAACATTGATGATGTTTTGAATGGTTTGTTTTGATATATATTCTCACAAGTTTTGCTTTCAGTATAAAATGCAACCTCTTTTTGCAAATAAAAATGGGCTGTCCTGTGCCGTATGCAATGCGCGGGGCAGCCCAGAAGCATGTACTTAATCATGTATGATTCTTAGGCTCTCCAAAGAGTACCCCACGGGTACCGGTGGCAATGTAGAACCTGGCATATTTGCGTGGATCGCCACAGATGGAGCGGATGTGGAACATCTGCTTGTCGGTGTTGATGCGATGGAACACAACCCCGGTGAAAAGCCGCCGGCGGGCACAGGGGCATGGTGGTAGACATAGGGGATAAAAGGCCTATAGAACATCCTTTCAAGATAATTATATTCGAAAGTTATCTATGAGATTCAACTATTGTATAGGGAAACAGTATGATGTACAAGTGCAGATGGTATAATCATAACATGAATTACAGGCAGTAGCTGCATAGGGCTAATGGGCGATTGATAATCGCCTCTACGGCTGTTTGGGACGGGGAGGCTTTCGTTCCCTTTTTAAGGGCGATTATCAATCGCCCGCATGGCTGTTTGCGGCGAGAGAAGACTTCGTTCCCAGTGTTAGGGTGATTGACAATTGCCTCTTCAGCTGTAAGAAGTCAGCAGCATTTCATCCCTGCATGAATGAATTGATCTGTAGTTTTGAAATCATTCGGGAAGATTTGTTTCCTGTGTAGGGGCGATTATCAATCGCCCGCATGCATCATTCAAACCACGCAATTTGTATATTCATCAAAAGCTACCTATCCCAAACCGGTTCAACATCCAGAGCAACAACTGCTAACAACGGCATATTCTGAATATGGGGGATTGTTGCAGCTGAAGGATTATATCATCAAATAATAGATGCAAAAAGCAAGCATCTTCCCCCTATCAAAAGATAAGAGGTAGCAAAATGGCCATTTACAGCTTTTCAAATGTCTCTGCCATGGTAAAAAGCGCACTGCTTTCATCCGGAGACGTCGCTATAACCCTAGGCTATTATACTGTAAACGACGGCGGTGAAGGGGAATATGCAATTGTCAGCAGCACAAAGCCTGCCGATGGCGGTTCCGTTATTCAACTCACCTCCGGCCTAAAGGCAGAGCTGATGATTCAAAACAGCCAGGTCAATGTAAAGCAGTTTGGTGCCAAGGGCGACGGAGTCACAGACGACAGGGAAGCGATAAACAACAGCATCACCTATGTGAACGCAAACAGCAAAATTTATACGCTGAGCTTCCCTAAAGCAACGTACCGGCATGGCAGCGGCACAAACAACAAAGTGCTGCAATACACCATAACGCGAAACAACCTATGCATTGAAGGCAATGGATCAGAAATAAAGTGTGCCAACAATAACGGCGAAGGCGTCCCAAAAGGCGGAGGAATATTCAAGATTATGAACTCCTCCTCCGTTATTTTCCGAAATTTCACACTGGATGGGAACATTGCCAACAGAACATTTACCAGCGGCGGCAGCGGCGACACATCCAACCTGTATATCACCAACAGTAGCAATGTGATTGTTGAAAACGTGATATCTAACAATTCGCAAATGGATGGCATATGCCTCCTCTCCTCTTACCGGGGAGCGGACGCAACCAACAACTTGATGACTGATATATCCATCCGCAATTGTATTACCAATGGCGGCCGCAGGATGGGCATCAGCGTCATTGGCGTAAACAATGTGACCATCAGCCAATGCAAGTTGATTAATACCGGTATCCAAAAGAAGATATCTCCGGCGTCCGGTATCGATATAGAGGCTCAAGGAGCAAGTTATCAGGCCAACCGGAATGTTTTGATTGATGACTGCTATTTTGACAACAATGTTGGCGCGAATGATACCGGTGGTTCCGACCTGATTGTTTCCAGGTATTCCTATGGCGTGATCATCTCCAGGTGTTCTATTCACAGCCTGCGGTTTGCCTATATCTGCTCGGATATACTGGTACGCGACTGCCTGATTAGCAACGGTCAGATAAGAGCTATTATGGAAGCCAATCAGAAGGGGACTACTGAAGTTGTCAAGAATATCAACATTCAAAACTGCAGCATCCTGAATTCCGATGTTTTTGTACACCCCGCATTTTCTGACCTTACCACAGCAGATGTACTCTTTTACAACTACTTGGTAGCTGGCTGCATGATTGAAGGCGGTACGATACGTGCTGTCTGTTCCAATTTTTTTCGGAACACAGTAAAGAATGTGGTTATAGATGCCCCCAATAGCTCTGTCTCGGGGTCGGCCATCGACTGCTACCTGGGTGTTATCAAGGACAACATCTTTTTTAATGATACCAAGACAATGCAATATATCAGAACCTATAAGGCCTCATTTGAAGGGAATACCTTAACCGGATATACTACCTGGTGACAGTGATAATGCTGATCTTCGCCCCCTGTTTTGCCATGTGGCTATCGATTGACAGAAACGCTAGCCCATGGTATACTCTCCCCTGTTCATGAGGGAGTAATTGGCGTATTTTGCGTGGCAAGTCAACATCCTGGCAGCATACCAAGCATACGGTGTGGCGCCTGGCTTGTCTGAAATAATGAGACTCATGTGCAGCATTGCTGTACATGAGCCTTTTTGTATGGCAGTGCAAAAAACGTATAGGAGTGGTTGGTATGGGGCTGGTAGAGCTTTTCCTGCTGGCAGTGGGCCTATCCATGGATGCATTTGCGGTGGCCTTGTGCAAGGGGCTGTGCATGCAGAAGCTGGACAAGCGTGAGGGCCTGACCATTGCACTTTTCTTTGGCGGCTTTCAGGCGCTGATGCCCTTGATCGGCTGGGCGCTGGGAAGCCAGTTTGAAAGCTACATATCCCCCATCGACCATTGGGTGGCGTTCGTACTGCTGGGCATAATCGGTTCCAGTATGCTAAAGGAGGCTTTTTCCAAAGAGGAGGAAGCTTGCGCTTGTACAAAAACCACCATCCGTGAGCTATTTATGCTGGCCATCGCCACCAGCATCGATGCCCTAGCCGTAGGCATCACCCTGGCCTTTTTAAAGGTTTCCATCCTGCCGGCCATTTCCTTTATTGGCGTTGTCACCTTTGCCCTGTCCTTTGTGGGTGTTGCAGTTGGCAACCGGTTTGGCCTCAAGTACCAGAAAAAAGCCCAACTGGCCGGAGGCAGCGTGCTGATTTTAATGGGTATCAAAATCCTGCTGGAGCACTTAGGAGTGTTGTAAAGCGGTGGACAAGCACTATCACACTTGATCGTTTCGAAGTGGGAGCATATGCAAGATGCATATGCCCCTTTTTTAATGAACTTTACTAAGCATCAAGTTCAAAGTGCATTGTAAGCAGGGCCAAGGTATTGGATCTTCTACCTGATCCACCAAGCGCTTTATGAAAAGGTACGCCAGACCGTATCCTTTGCAGGGGGTTGAATATGCTCAAAGTCTATTGGACCATCAAAGCCCAGTATCTGAAAACCGCCATGGAATACCGTTTTAATTTTTGGATGATGGCAGTGGCAGGGTTTTTGATGAGGGCGTTGCTGCTGGGCGTGGCTTTTGTACTGTACCGCAACGTCCAAAGCATCGCGGGCTACTCAGAAGGCCAAGTGTATTTGATCATGTCCTTCATGTTCTTAACAGAAGGCATGTGCAATATTTTTTTTGATGGCATCTGGCACATTCTCGGTCTGGTGTTTACAGGTAAGCTGGATGTAATGCTCTGCCGGCCGGTATCGCCGCTGTTTCAGATCATCTCCCATGAGGTCGGCCTGCAGGGTGTAGGTGTTTTGGCTATTGGATTTTTAAGCTTGTTCCTGGCCCTTGCATATTTGGGCTTGGTAACCATTCCGGCTATTCTTTTATGCTTGCTTTTCATTGTCTGCGGAACGGCAGTGCGTGCATCCAGCTACCTGATTGGCGAGTGCACTTTTTTCTGGCTGAAGCAGGGGGGCCAACTGAACGTTCCATATACGCTGTACAGCATTGGCGAGTATGCCAAATACCCTGTTAGCATTTACCCCCGATTGATGCAAGTGGTGCTATTCGGGCTGATCCCCTATGGGTTTATCGGCTATATCCCCATGCTGGTGCTTACCGGGGAGCGGACGCTTTTGTATGTGCTTTTGACGGTAACAGTCAGCGCGGCGTATACCCTGCTGGCCCGGGCGCTGTTTACCATGGGCATCAAGAAATATGAGAGCATGGGGATGTAGGATACGGCTCCTTGTTGATTACACAAGATTGAAGCTTTCGTCCTACAATACCTCTCAGGAGGTTTTTTGACAGTTTGAAAGGAGCAGCTGCATGCAATAATGCTCCCGTTTTTTTACCCAATTTACGGTGGCTAGGCATATCTGCATGTAGGTTTTGACCATGGACCTACAAAGGAAAACACACCTGCAGCAGAAATATTTACCCAGGGCATAAGGCTTGACAAGCAAAAAAAAATTCGTTGATTATAGCAAGGCGCATAAACATTCTTCTCCATATTACATACTATAATTGGTAATTTGATGGTGACAGGAGAAAATGGATGAGTCGCAACGCCATATTGGAAAAGAAGCTCTTAAAGGTCATACTTTGGGTTTACATCAGCATGTGCGTAGTCATAGCCGGTTTAAATTACGGTTACGCTCCCCATGCCTCACCAAAGGCTGCATCATTCTTAACATGGTTTTGGCATTTCTATGAGAACTGGGTGAAAACTGCATTCATTGCTGTTTGCAGCATTCTCACCCTTCGGATTGCCGGAAACACTAAACAGGCTACCATGCTAAAACGCAACCTTGCCGGCTTCTTTAGCGCAGCTATGGTCGTGCATATACTGCTGCCGCTGTTTATCGGCAATAAGGAGCTTTACTTTTTTACCATGCCCTTGCCATGGACCACTACACCCTTGCAGCTGATGAACAGCGGTTCCTCCTTTTACCAAAGCCGTTTTCCGGTATGGGGTGCTGCAGGCATCTCTGCCGCACTATTGTTCTATATCATCACCAGCCTATTTGTCATTATTGGTACCCTTTTATTTGGCCGCCGGCTGCAATGTTCCAAGCTATGCCTGTTTAACGGTTTTGCAGCGGAGGTGTTTGGGCCCGCCATGCCGCTTATAGGCAAAAACCGCAAGCCAGGATTACGGACATTGAAAATACTTGCCGTCCTGCGCTGGGCTTTTTTAGCCATAGCGGCTGCCCTCTCCCTATGGTGGCTGTTGTTCTTGACAGGTGTGCATGTACCTTGGAATCCGATAGGTATCGGGCGGTTTGAAGTCTATCTTTACCTGGTTGGAGAGTTGTTGATGGCCATGTTCTTTTGGGTGGCCTTTGCAGGCAGGGGTTACTGCTACTACTGCCCACTGGGAACAGTACTTGGGCTGTTAAGCAGGCTTGCCGGCCAGAAAATTACAGCCGATGGCAGCAGCTGCATCGCGTGCGGACGGTGTAACGCAGCATGCCCCATGGCCATTGATGTGAAATCCGCCGCTGTAAACAGCCTGCCAGTAAAGCATCTGCGCTGCGTAGGCTGCGGCCATTGTGTGGATGCATGCCCCATGCATACGCTAGAATATACCACCAGATTCACAAGCTTTATCAACCGCCGGAAAAAGCCCAAAGGCATAGTAGTAAACAATGAATGCCAGAAAAACACATGATCGC
>JAEYQQ010000016.1 GCA_023409955.1 Bacillota bacterium
ACCTAATACGTGGTGACATACGCTTTCAAGCGGATTTATAAGAGGGGTGATATAAATGGAGTTTGTCCTACCAACCTACAAGGTCTATATAAAAATTGATAATGAAGCCAATATCACCGGAATTGACAGCAGCGCTTTCCTAGAAGATGTGACAGGGTGGATAGAGATTGATGAAGGGCACGGGGATAAGTATCGGCACGCGCAGAACAACTATCTGCCAGGACCTGTTTACGACGAGCGCGGGTGCCATAATTTCTGGTACACCCCAGGACAGACCCCGCCTTACACGCAACGGTCTGCGGAGGACAAGCAGGCGGAAACGAACGCCGTCCTTGGCGTGAGTATCCGTGCAGAACGTGATCGCCTGCTTTCTGCGTGCGACTATATCATGATGCCGGACTATCCAGCTGACGAACAGGTAAAGGCAGTATGGGCAGCCTACCGGCAGGTGCTGCGGGACTTGCCGGAGCAGGAGGGATTCCCACTGGATGTGGCGTGGCCAGCTGTTGCGTCGGGTCAGGGGGTGTAACATGATTACAGCCGCCCAGCTCATAGCACTCTTTGAGATCATGCTAAAGGAAAAATGGAAGTACGTTTGGGGTTCAGCCAAGAAAGGCGTCGTTGATTGCAGCGGCGCCTTTGTCTATGCCTTCAAGCAGTATGGACAATCGATTTATCACGGCAGCAATACTATCTATCGGCAGTACCTTACACAGCGGGGCAAGGTCGGACAGATCGAGCTTGTGCCTGGTATGGCCGTCTTTAAGTGGCGGGAAGATGGAGAGCCAGACAAGTACATAGCTGATGGCCTGGATGACTTCTATCACATTGGGTTGTATGTAGGCAATGATCGGGTCTTGGAAGCCAGGGGCACCAAGGTGGGTTTTGTGGAAAGTCCATTAAAGGGCTGGACGCATGCCGGACGATTGAAAGGTGTTGACTACAGCGGACAGAAGGGAGGTGAAGCGGAGATGGATATAAAGTGGATCGGAAAAGTCACAGGTGGCAGGCTGGCCCTTCGTAATGCAGCAGATAAAGCTGCTACTATAGTAATGTGGATCCCTGATGGCCAGCAGGTCAAAGTCCTGGAAAAGGACGCTCCTGATGGTTGGGCATACGTCGAGTATGTTGGCAAGTGGGGTTATGTCATGGTGCAATACATGCAGAATGTTGAGGACATGCCAGACGGCAGCCCCAAGGAAAGCACGGACAAGGTTACCTTTGCGTTAAGCCGGGCGGCTGCGGAGGAGCTTATGGCGGCACTACAGGGGCAAATATAACATGGGAGGAAAGATACAAATGGAAAAGACCTGGGACACAATACTAAAGTGGCTGGCGGCTGCAGGTGGTGCCGTTGCCGGTGCGTTTGGGGGATGGACCGTGACGATGACCGTGCTGGTGGCTTTCATGGGAGCGGACTACATCTCCGGGCTTATCGTCGCTGGTATGGGCAAATCCCTCAAGACAGAGGGCGGCGGCCTGTCAAGCAAGGTGGGCGGTCAAGGGTTGGCAAAAAAGGGCTTGATGATGCTTGTGGTTTTGATTGCTGCACTGCTTGATACCGCCATGGGTGACGCGCATGTGTTTAGGGATGCGGCCTGCTGGTTCTACATTGCAAATGAGGGACTGTCACTGCTGGAAAACCTTGCAATAGCCGGCGTACCTTTCTCTCCGAAGATTAAGGCTCTACTTGAGCAAATTAAAGATAAAGATGGCCAGCCGCCTGATACGGTATAAAGATGGCCCCGTTGTGCGTATTAGCATAACGGGGTTGTCTTTTTGGGGCGGCGGGTATCAGCGTGTAAGAGGTGAACAGAGGTAGCGTTTAATCCTTAACGGGTGCAAAATTGGGTGCAGAGATGCCCGCAAGTTGAGTTGCTGGCTTTTTTATGGCCCGGCACGCTTACTTTGATACCGGGTTATTTTTTGAAACCGAGCGCGTGAGTATCGTTATTTTACTGGAGTTTCGTTATACCGTGGGAGTATCGATATTTTTATGTTTAGGTGTTTTTGTATGATGTGATACCTTCAAAGATTGTTCGTGCTCCGCACCAGACCAGATATACAGCAACGATTATTGAGCCTATTGAATCCAGCCAGATAGAAAGGCTTGAAACAGGAGCAACAACCACCGACAGCAATGCGACCGTTACACATCCGTCCACCAGTGTTTTGGCCCGATAAAGTCTGGCTTGCACCTTTAAAATCGCATTGGTCTCCAACTTATCCAGACGTGTATACCTACGCCAGAAAATCGAGTTTGCAATCACACCCATAACAGCAATAGCCAACCCGGGAATTACATTTCCTTTGTCTGTGGTGGAATTCGTTGCAGTGAGATAAATCATCAGACTTCCGCCAATGCACATCATTACACCGACTAAGATATTGACCCAGCGCTCCAATAGCTGTTTCTTAGCTTCATTGCAGATATCATCCTTTGTGGTGGCTTTATAGACAACAAAAGATATGATGATCGCCAGAAGCTCAGCGCTTCTACGGATAAAATCAGCTAGTTGGGTTGAGCTGCGTCCGCTGATCAAGCCAAGTCCGACAATTAGCGGTCCCGGCGAACTCATAATCACCGACCACAGCATCGTCTTTGCGCCAGATTTTTTGCTTGTCATAGTATCAACCCCCCAACAGCTTGATCAAAGGCAGAATAACAACCATCGCCGTTGTCGGGCAGCTGACCGTATCAAATCCATTATTTGTACAGAGTTCCACAAGCGTGCAGGCAGCTGCCGCTACAATCGAAACAAATATACACCAAATCGGTGCTACTCCACCTCGAATCAGAAGCACAGTGAAAACAGACAGTGCAGAGGTTACGAACATGGCAAGAGAACCTTCTACGCTCTTATGTCGGTCGGCATAATTCCAGCGTATCTTATGCTTTCCGAATCTCTTGCCGATTAGCGCAGCGAAGGCATCGCCAACGCCCCAGGCGTAAACGCTGGCCAGTACGAGCAAACGGTCGCCTATGCACCCCCAGCCGATGGCAATGCTCAAAAGCATGACAAGCAGAGCCAGCACCATGCTGTGCTTGAACTCGCCTTTCCTACGTTCATTCACGAAGGAGGAGAAAGTAGGGATGTGCCCGGCAAGCGCCAGAACTGGGTAGAGGATAATAATCAGGCTTGCCACCAAGCCTGCTGCATGCCACCACGTTTCAAAAGCAAACAAGAACGGGATGTAAGCCCCCAGCAAAATGAAGTGCAGGATTTTGCGAAACAGTTCATCAGGAATCCTTACCAGTTTTCTTGCAATGAGCATCACCGCAGCGGCAGGAATGATATATATGAAAACGGCGGTAGTGCCACTCCAGAACTCGTGCATTTGTAGTCCTCCGAAAGAAAAATCAATGATATCAGGAACATCGTAGCACAAACCTGAAAAAAGGAAAAGTAGAACACCGTTGCAAATATCTCCAATTAGGGTCAACCATCAGAATCGTCACATTCCCGTCCACGAAATGGTACTGTTCCCGGGCGGCAATGTTGGAAAGTCACCGCTCATACAGCTGTTCATCGAGGTAATGCCCGAATAGTATACCTTAGAGGTGCAGATAAGTTCTAAGAAAAAAGGCAATACAGAACGCCCGACCTGCAAGAGAAGGGGCTTTCAGGGCGTTTTAAAGGACAATTCTGAAAGTTGGATAAAAACAGGACTCTGACTTTGTATCAAAATCAGAGTCCTATGGTGGTGGAGGTGAGGGGTATGAACCCCTGACCTCAATATGCAACGTTGCGCAACCAAGGCATTTCTATCTCATCCTCAAATCACCAAATAGTCATTTCTTCTTTTCTGTCCAGATATCAAAAAACTACATCCAATGCTTGCTCAGTATTCCAAGCCATATTTATTCAGCCATTATTAAAAACTGAATGAGTTGAAAGAGAACCTTTCAGCTCTGTTGTGTTAATCCACAAAACTGACCTTTTCATTGATTGCACTGCGGGTAGTTGCACCAGAAGCGCCATCCACTTCAACATCCGCTTTGCCAATTAAAAGGACGACAACTGCGCTGAAGGCGGGATCCACGCCAAGCTTTTCACAGAGGGCGTCGTGATTTTCGCCGTTGAGCGACATGGTGGGAGAAGAGATAATTTTCGTACCATAGCCCAGCGCATTGGCGGCAATGACCATATTCTGGCACGCGAGGCCGCAGTCAAAGCTAGCATTGGGCGATGATGTGTTATTATTCATGTAGATGATGATGGCTACGGGAGAATCGCCTAGCGCTGCCTTAGCTGCGCCAGATCCTGCTCCGGGAATACCCTGAGGCATGGCTGCGTTGCCTTCGGGCATGCCAGATGAGCCTTTCGGAATGCTAAAACCTTCGGGCATTTGACCTGCAGGCATACCTTCAGGAGCACTAAAACCCTCCGGCATTTGACCTGAGGGCATACCTTCGGGAGCGCTAAAACCCTCCGGCATTTGACCTGCGGGCATGCCGGACGGCATGCCGCCAAAGCCGGAGCTTGCGGCAATTTCGGCCATGACTTCCTGATTGGTGACAACGGCGAAGTACCAGGGCTGCTGATTGATGGCGCTCGTTGCAGAGACGCCGGCTTCCAAGATCGTGTTCAAGTCATTTTTGTCCACAGGATCCTGGGTGAAAGCCTGAGTGGTTTTCGCGTTTAGGATCGTCTGAACGGCATCCTCAGCGAAAGCAGAAGCTGTGCAGCAAATGAGGATGACAGCCATGGCCAAGGAAAGGGGTTTCATCAATCTGGAATGCATGTTATTTCCTCCTGACATAAAAGAATAGATTTTACACCCAGCATAAACTGTACAGAAGGAAGATCACCTGGATATGTCCAAATTGTGTACAAACTGAAAATAATTGAACGTCTGCTGCAGGAGGAGGCCCTTTTTCAAGTCATCCCCACTTGAAAATCCAGCTATAGCAGCTTAAGATAAAGATGGTCAGACTCCAGATGTGGTGTAAAGATTGCCCCGTTATGCATATGAGCATAACGGGGGTGTTTTTTGCATTTTAGGGCGGCGGATATCAGAGTGTAAAGTTGATAGAGGATAGAGGAAGCGTTTAAGCCTATGATTCAGAGATAAAGAAAAAGCCCTCAAGTAGTTGAGTTGCTGGCTTTTTTGGTGCCAAATGGCTAGAATTTTCATACATATGCACTTCCTAAACAGGTTAAGGAATGCAAATTCATTTTAGGGGGGCATTTGGGGGTTAGGGGGTGCAAATGATGTATATCCTATTAGCGAAATGTCTGAATTCTCTCTTCAGGATCACATCCGTCTATAGACAATATATCGATATTCCCCCATACCTCTCTTAATGATTTTCCATTAAAAACAGTTGCAGAGGAAAAGTCTTGAAAATTATCATAATCGTAAGACTCGGAACAATCGTGAACCAACCCATACCAATATAGTTCTTTATCTTTGTTAGTTTTATCAGGCATTTTCCCCATCCAACATGATTGATAATTAGGATATCCTTTAACAAAAAATTCAATTTCGATACAATACTTATTTTGCACATTAAAAGAAAATAAATTCGTAATATCATTAAAGGAGATCATATAATCACCGCCTTTGCTTCATTATACCACAAAAATAATGATCACCCGACAAAGCCGGGGGTATTTCATATGCGGGTGAAGTCCTTATCTTCTGGCAACAATCTACATCCTACTTAACAAGCATTATTGTAATATATCAACAACCCTCAAGGAACAGTCTTCTGAGGATAATATAGATGTATCCACTGTCAAATCATAACCATCTTTAGGATATAAATATTGAAAAGATGCTTTTGCAGAGCCAGGGCACCTATTCCCTCGCTCGTTTTCTCTTCTCTCCAATTCAGAAAGTGGACATGTAACGTGAACTAAATAAACATCATACATTTTCAAACTCTCAATTAGCTGCTTAAAGATACGTTCACTTGTTATAACGTGGTCGATAATAACACCCTGGTGTGTATCGAGCATCTTAGTAACATTTTCGCAAATGTTGGATGATACCTCGAACACATCATCTTCATATATTGCCTCATCCCTTGACATTCTAAGATAATCATCAATTGTTATGGACCCATACTCCACATTTTTCTTACATTTTATCATTTCTTTTAGGATACTTACCAATGTTGATTTACCACTGCTGGATGGCCCATTGAGAATAATAACGCTTTTACTCATATCGTGTACCCCATATAGATTTCTGTTTCAGCATAATGACAGCCCCGTTACCATTTTGAGCGGTAGCGGAGCTTTTGTAGTTTTGCGATTTCCATCTGGTTTCAGATAAAACAAGACTGCTAGGCAAATTGGAATTTGACAAACTATTTACTGTAACCGCAAAACTTTTATTAATTAGTCATAAAGCCGCAGAACAGCTACAATCTCTTCACCACACATTTCTCCGTTTTCAAAAAAGCCCATTGAATTATAAAGTGCTTTTGCCCCCACATTTTCAGGTTCGTAAGAAAGCCAACAATATGTAGCCCGCCCACATGGTTCACTTCGCAAATATTCAATCGATGCGTGTAACGCTTTTTTACCCAGTCCCTGTCTTTGATATGCTTTATCAATCATATGTATTAGTTGCAACAAAATCCAATTGTTCGTTGTTTACTGATAACTTCACAATCTTCCAGATATTATGTGAATCGACTTTTCTTAATTCCACCATAAAAACC
>JAEYQQ010000045.1 GCA_023409955.1 Bacillota bacterium
GTATCACATGGCTCTATCTTTAGTTTCTTTTGCACTGTTTGATATCATCTTGCTCATCATTCTTCCCATTTTCATAGGAAATTGATAGCAATGAATCGTTTGCAGCCTTTGGATCAAGCTATGGCAACTGCCATATACTCTTTGGGCAAAGGCAGAATTCGTTACTGCCAATCAATAACAAAGCCGCCTGATGATAATGCACATATCAGCAGGCGAATTTAAAATATTGAGGTTTTAATGATTCGAGTACCGTACATCAATCCCTGTAATATCCTCCCGCCGAGAAAATATGTCCTGGCTGATGGAGGTTGGGAGCACATGCCCCGATACCCTTTCTTTTTCCCCGTTGGCGTAATGGATGTCAATGCAGGCCGCGCCTGTTTCGCTTAACACATAGCGGACCGGTATACCGCACACTGTAAAGGATAGGCTTCCCATCTCATCAAACTCCTTGGGTGCAACAAACCAAGGCTCAAAGAGCAAACAGCCGTTGTCAACAAGAACGCCAAGCTCATACCTTCGCATCAGCACCGATTCCTTTACCTGACCAGTCATGCCTGGCTGCTGGCTTTTGCCATCAAAGGATGAATGGGAGTAAGGTTCAATGGGGATCGCCTGGCATGTGTTGGAATCCTTACGATATAAAAAGTTTCCGGTCACCGCCCGATACTTCTTTAAAACAGCCTGCGCTTGCTGCCTGTCGCAGCGGCTTGTGACTGCTTGCTCCAAAATGGCCAAGGCCAGCTTTGCGTTTTGGTGCCAGTAAATACAGCCAATTCCTTCGTACTTGTACATCACCTGGCTGCGCCCGGTGAACCGCTGATGGCCAAACAACCCCTCAAACTGCTCAAGCAAATATTGCTGCTGCTCTTGCGTGAAGGCGGATGCTTGCAAGGCCTGCCGCAATGCTTTCTGTGTGGTCATGTCTGGGCCAAAGTGAAGCATGCCATGATCATCCTGACATACAATCAGGCCATCGGCAGTCAAGGGTGCGTCAAAGCTGTTCTTTTTCCAGAAGGGAACCGTCATTTGTTTTGGGTATAGATAATGTGCACCAAGCAGATCACTGCCCAGCATCTGATCCATTTCGTCCAGCAACGAGGGCAGGTCACTAGCATCCACAATCCCCGCGCCAATGGCGGCAGACTGGCCTTCCAGCATGGCGCGCATGGGCTCTGTGCTGCCGTCACCGTGCAGCAAATTGTAGGTGACATACAAAGGGCCTTTGTTTTTTTGGATGGTGCTGTCCAGCAGGGTGATACAGGATTCCAGCCATTGCCGGATGACAGATGAATCAAGCTGAAGCTGACCTGAAAAGCCGTTATGGTATACGGTTTCACGGCACTGTGAGAAAGCTTCCCCCATTTGATCAAGCATCTGCTTTGCATTTTTCATAGGTTTCGCAATGTATGCCCGCATTAAATCCAGGGATGTGCCAAGCCACTGCACCACTTCTGTGGAGATTACAAAGGCTTGCGTTTCTTCCTGAAGGAGGTTAAGCAAAAACGCGGCGTATGCCCGCATATGGTACACCGTAACCATCGACAACCCAATGCCCACGATGGCATTGTTGGCATCGTTCCATTCCGGGCGCTGGGTGTTCATCCATACGCCGCCATCCATATGCATATTTGCCATTTTGCAAAGCAGCGGCACCATCAGCTTCTCCATCAGGCTAACGCAGTACACTTGCCCGTTACTCAGCATCAATTGCCCGTCCGTCCCCATGGTCTGGCACAGCGCTGTAATCTTTGCATCTAGCTGCTGGTCAAACAGCACGGTGTTTTTGCTGTCCATTACGATTTCCTTGTAGGGCTTGATCCTGTAAGGTACATTGGCATAGGAAAACACCTGCGTGCGAAGCAGGGTTTTAAGCCGATGGGGGAAATGGTTGATAAGCCCCTTGAGCAAGCGCAGCAAATAAACAATCTGATGATCACCCCAATAGCCCAGTCCGCTGAAAGGGTTGTCAGGCTCCGGGCGCTCCCAGTCGATTCCGTTGCGGTGAATACGGTAGGGATTATAGCCATCCATGGTGGAGGCGTTAACAAACCTGGCGATCATGCTTTCATAATAGCAGGGAAAGGATAGGCCCAGCGCTTCCCAGTTTTGAAATATATCGCGCCAGTTTCCTTCATACCGCTTAATGGGCATGCCTTGTTCATCCTTGAGCTTGATTTGAAACTGGTTCCAGGGCCTGGACGGGTCGCCGTGACGGCGGGAAAAGCTCAGCGGAAGATATTCCATAACCAAGCGCAGGGGCTGCTGTTCATCTTCAAAGGCTTTCTTTAGCTGGTGAATGGTGGTAAGCTTCCTGACCCTATTCACAAATTCATCATCAGAGCCGATGCTGTGGCTGCGCGCAAGTGCAAAATCCAAAAAATCCTCAGTATCCAACGTGTAGGCATCAGCAAATATCCCGCCCCGCAATACATTGTACAAGGTATTCAGGTAATGATGATGCATGGCCGTTTCATCGGCAGTGTGGGATACACCATCAGCCATGGCGATATAGCGTGCTAATTGCTCCCGGCCATTTTGAATGTCTGCCTTAAGCGTATCTAAAACAGGCTTGGTCAGCAGCTGCGTTAGCTTTACCAGACCGCAATGGTCATACCCATGATCCACAACGATATGATGGGTACAGCTCACGCCTGGCAGCAGCTCTTCCTGGTATCTGACAAAATAGGCGCCCTTGCATCCATA
This sequence comes from Bacillota bacterium, assembly GCA_023409955.1. Taxonomy (GTDB): domain Bacteria; phylum Bacillota; class Clostridia; order Christensenellales; family Aristaeellaceae; genus JAEWAH01. The sequence continues at coordinate 2,707 of JAEYQQ010000045.1, forward strand.
GGCCGGCTCGCCATAGGCATAGGGTATGTCACGGACAAATGCTTCCACAACCGTAGAACGCAGTGCAATCTGCGCCTTTTTGCAGTCAGTCCAGGCGACATTGGCTTTGAGAATTTCGATGGGGTTGGGCGTGTCATTGATCAAGGTTGTCAATGAATAGGTTGCGAGTACGCTGCCCGGATAAAGCTCATTGGCCTTGTAAGCGTCCACCAGGGTGGAGGAGGTGGCCTGCAAGTTTTTGTTCACATGGCAGGGCAGTATGTTTTCCAGGCCATCCAGAATGTCCGCCTGCAAAACTTTATCCGAAAGGTTTTTCAGCACAGCCGTTTTGATAATGCCAAAGCGTTCACTGGTTTCATACATGTACGAAAAGCTGAGCGCAAGCTCATGGTTGATCTCCTCAAACATTACGCTGGTGCTCTGCACAGCCTTGTATATATTCTGGGTCACTTGCCACTTGGGAAGGCTGGTATGAGCAAAAGGCTCCCACAGCTGATTTCCGATACGTAGAATCGTCTTGGAACCGGTGTGGGATTGTTGGTGGAGTCTATCATCCGTTTCATAAGGAAAAACTGCAC
>JAEYQQ010000047.1 GCA_023409955.1 Bacillota bacterium
CAGCCGCTCAATGCCATGATTCATATCTTTCTCCTTTGTGGTTATCCAAGGCTAACTTTAGGAGATAAAAAAAGCCGCCAGGAGATTCAGAAAGGGTTTATCGAAAATGATGACGGTTAGTCATTGCTAACCATCATCATTTTAATCAATTACTTTTTGCTTGTCAATAGCTGGGATAGCAATCCGCAGACAATATTGTTAGCCCAGTGCCACATCCAGGATCATCATCACCAAAAAGCCCGCAATGACGCCGATGGTACCCCAATTGGAATGCTCCCCTTCATGAGAGCCGGGAATCAATTCATCCGCCACCACGTAGATCATGGCGCCTGCTGCAAAGGACAGGAGCCAGGGCATCAAAGGCTCAATACCGCCTGCGAGCCACACGGTTAGCACGCCGAATATTGGCTCTACAACACCCGAGAGCATGCCATAGGAAAAAGCCTTGCTGCGGCTAAGCCCCTCCTGACGCAGGGGCAGGGAGATGGCAGCGCCTTCAGGAAAGTTTTGTATGCCAATGCCAAGGGCCAGCGCCATGGCTGAAAGATAGGCACCGTCATTGCCATTGTGGGCAGCCAAAGCAAAGGCAAGCCCAACCGCCATGCCTTCCGGAATGTTATGCAGGGTAACGGCAGAAAACAAAAGGGATGTGCGCTTCATGCCAGAGGGGCGGCCTTCCGCATGATCGCTGCCTGCATGCAGGTGAGGCGTCAATGTATCCAGCGCCAGCAGGAACAGTGCACCGATGAGGAACCCACCGGCAGCCGGAATCCATGCGATATGACCTTTTGCCTCTACTGACTCAATGGCTGGGATCAGCAGCGACCAGATAGAGGCTGCAATCATCACACCGGAGGCAAAGCCTAAAAAAAAGCGTTCCAGATGGCCGCTGATCTGCTTGCGGAAAAAGAAGACCAGTGCCGCACCCAGGGTAGTCATTAAAAATGTAAATCCGGTGCCCAAAAGTGCACCCAATGTAGGACTCAAATCAAACATTGAATCTCCTCCTTAGACAATTACAAATCATGATATGCATACCGGCTGTAATCTTTCATTCCATCGGGTGCACTTTATGGATGCAGACCCAAGTGCATGCTAGCCTTAGGCGTCATGATTCGTTTGTATGCTCTAAAAGCTCCAAAACGACTTTCAACTGGGGATTTGCGTCCATGTACGCATAACGCCCGCCTGGCCAGCCTCCCTTTTGCACAAGCTTCATGCCCATGCCTTCCAGCCGCATGATGACCTGATCCGTATCCTTAACCCAAAAGGCAATATGGTGAACGCCTTCGCCTTTTTCATCCAGGTCATGGCGCCAGGTGCTGGGCGCATGGTCCGGCTCAATCAACTCGATATCAAGACTCTCCCCCACTTTGAAAAATGCCTGCTTGCAGCGGGCAGGGGTAAAACTGCCTTGATACTGCGTATGGGCAATCTCTTGTTCTGCGCTTTCGCCAATGGTATAATCCATACCAAGAAGCGCACTGTATGCATCTGCTGTCTTTTTGATATCATGGCACAGAATACCGATCTGGGCGCAAATGGTGGTACCCAACACATTATCTGCCATACATGTTCCTCCTGCCGCCATGAGCGGTGTGCTTTTACATATATTGTATCACTCAGGCGAGAAAAATCAACCAAACACCATATGAAAAGGATGCGTTTAAATGCGATTGGGTGCGCCTGTATTTCATTGGTCAACACCGAAAGAGTGGGCCTTGACCCATCTCAAAAAGGGGCTCTATGCAGCCTACTGGCCACTTGCCCAGGGGGCAGCATCTTGGGAGGAAGCGGCATTTGTTAAAGCGGCTAAGGAGCTTGGGCTCGTTATTGCCGAAGTGGGAATCTGGAACAACCTTTTGGACAGTGATAAAAAGCAGCAGGAGGAGAACATCCGCTATGCCATTGCCCGCCTTAAGACAGCGGACAGGGTGGGCGCCCGGTGCTGCGTGAACATATCAGGCTCCAAAGGGGGGTACTGGGATGGCCCGCATCCTGACAACCTGTCAGAAAAGACTTTTGACGAGGTGGTCAAAATCACCCAGCGGGTGATTGATGAGGCTGCGCCAAAGCATACCTATTACACCCTGGAGCCTATGCCATGGATGCTGCCCTATGATATAGACAGTCTGCAAAGTCTGATCAAAGCCGTGGACCGGAAGCATTTTGCTGTACATGTGGATATATGCAACTTAATAAATGCCTTTGACAAGGTGTACCGCACCGGTGAAATAACCCAAGCATTTTTCAAGGCCTTTGGACCCTTTATCCGGTCTGTACATGCCAAGGATCTGATTCTTCAAGAGAAGCTTTTGACATTGCATATTGATGAAGTCATCCCCGGACAAGGGATATTTGATTTTGACACACTGCTTCATGAATGCAGTAAGCTTGACGATGTTCCCGTTATGGCGGAGCATCTGCAGACAGAAAAGGATTATGACCAAGCCACCGGATATTTGATGAAAAAGGCGCAAGCCTTGGGGATACCATTTGATCAAGCTGGATCGGCAGGTAGATAGCCCATTTCTCCTTCGCCTTACCTTATGCTATCACCGAGGGCGGCTTCTGTTACGGAGCCTCCTTCATAGGTGGTCTAAAAAGATATAAAACCAAAAAGAACACCTGCAGCGCATGCCGTCATTGCGCACTACAGGTGTTCTTTACGTTATATATCTATAACAAACGATTTTGAGAAAACCAACAACCTTTTTAGAACATTACCCATTTAAGGCAGCCAAGGTCTTGAAATCATCCTTCATGGTGCGGTACAGCTTTTTATACAGCTTAAAGTAACCCTCATACGCCTTGCTGTTTGCATCAATGGCTGGCATTTGGTTTTCAGTTTTGACAATGCGGTCGCAGGCGGCTTCCACACTTTCATAGACGCCTGTACCCACACCGGCCAGGATGGCCGCGCCAAGCGCCGGGCCTTCATCCGCTGCAATGGTGGATACTGTGCAGCCATACAGATCAGCCAGCATCTGCCGCCACATGGGGCTGCGTCCACCGCCGCCGCATGCCATCATCTCTTCAATGGGCACGTTCATTTCTTTAAACACTTCCACGCATTCCGCCTGGGAGTAGGCAACACCCTCCATGACAGCACGAACAAGGTGAGCCCTGTCATGCATGGCAGAAAGGCCAAAGAATACGCCGCGGCAGTCGGGATCAGGATGGGGAGAACGCTCCCCCATCAGGTAAGGCAGATACAAAAGGCCCTGGGATCCGATTGGCACCTTTTGCGCCTTTTCGGTCATCACCACATAAGGGTCTACGCCCCGCCTTTTCGCCTCCTGCACTTCCTCCTGGCAGAAAGTGTCCCGGGCCCAGCGCAAGGAAAGGCCTGCGGCCTGGGTGCAGCTCATCACTGTCCACTTTCCAGGCACGGAAGCGCATAAGGTGTGCACCCGGCCCTGAGGATCGATGGATACCGTATCAGATACGGCATACACCACGCCGGAGGTGCCAAGGGTAGTAAAGGCCCTGCCGGAGCGAACTACGCCGGTACCGACAGCGGCAGCAGCATTGTCGCCGGCACCGCCCACCACTGGGGTTCCAGGAAGCAGGCCTGTTTCGTTTGCGCCTTGCTCATTCACCTTGCCGGTAACATCGGGAGATTCATACATTTGGGCCAGCAGGCTTTGGGAAATGCCCAGCATGTCCAGCATTTCCTTGGACCAGGTTCGCTTAGGTACATCCATTAGCTGCATGCCGGCAGCATCGGAAACCTCGGTGGCGAACACACCCGTCAGCTTATATCGGATATAGTCCTTGGGCAGTAAAATATGGGCGCACTTTGCATACACTTCCGGCTCATGCTGCTTGACCCACAGGATCTTAGCTGCTGTAAAGCCTGTCATCGGCGGATTGGCGGTGATTTCGATGACGCGCTTGACACCAATGTCGCGGGCCATTTGATCGCACTGCTCACCGGTGCGCTGATCGCACCAGATGATGGAGGGGCGAAGCACATTGCCATCCTTGTCCAGCATCACCAGGCCATGCATCTGTCCTGACAAGCCTACGCCGGCAACATCCCCGGCCTTGATATTCCCTTTTTCCAGCACCATGCGGATCCCCTCCGCAGCGGCCTTCCACCAATGCTCCGGATCTTGCTCGGCCCAACCGTTTCTCGGCTGGTACATGGGGTATTCAACAGTATGCGCGCTAACGGGGCGTCCACTCTCCGTAAACAAAACCGTTTTCGTTCCGGAGGTGCCAAGGTCGATACCCAACAGATAAGCCATAGGGATGCCTCCTTTATAAATTATGACTCTAGTTGCTCAAACCGTCGGCATAGCGTGTACTTTGATATGGCGCTGTTCATGGGGTTTTGGCAATAGGTGGTGAGTATATCCCGGATAAAAGGCGGCATTACCTGGTTATACTTGACTTCCAGAATCATTAAGGGGTCATCCAAAGGAGAGATGGTAGGCAGGTAAGGGTTGAAGATATCATAATTTTTCAATCCTGTGCGCAGCTGCTTGTCAAAAGTAATGCGCACCTCCTCGGCTGGGTGAAGGTAGGCCTCCCGCACATAGTCCACCACCACTACAGGCCGCAGAAGATTGATGGTCATTTCACGGAACATATCGCGCAAAAGCCCGCTGCGGGTGCGTTCAAGACCTGTTGGATCCCCCGCCATCAGCTGCTCACACAGCGAACGGGGAATCTCTATGGAGCGTTTGGAGATAAAGCTGCCCGCCTTGCTTTTGCATTCCAGCATAATTTTGCTGTCACGCATATTGTAAATGCGGATGCGGTATTTATCGCGGGCCGGAACGCCGCTGATCTTGTCATAAAGGGCATTATTAAATATGCCGTCAAAATACAATGACCGCACATGGTACTCGTTATATTCATCGCCGTTGGGATCCCGATGAAGCGTATGATCCAGCATGTTGGACAGGATGGCATACTGCATATCACTTATAAAATATTTCAGCTCATGCCGAAGTGGGACAGCCATTTAATTGCCTCCCTGCCATAATAATAAGGGCTTGTTGCGGTGGCGGTTAATAACCGCCCCTACTACCCATTGAAATCTATCTTGGGTAAGGTGGAGAGAACTGTTCCCCCTTGCGCAGTTAAAAAAATATTCTGTTTACGAAAGTAATCCACACCTATGTGAGGATCACTAAGGGGAGCAACAGGGGGCCGAAGCCCCCTAGTATACAGAATCAAATCCCGGGAGCAGACCTGGTTCACGCCCCTGCTTCCGTTTGCACCGCTACCAATGTAGCATCGTGAACACCTTCGATATCCAGCATCCGGGCCACAATCTCATGCTTTTCGCCCAGGCGCACTTCCACCGTCATTTCCGCACCGGCCCGGGTCAGCGTTTTAGAACGCAGACGGTGCTGGCTGGCGGAATGCTTGAGCTCAGACTCGATATCATACTCTGCCGGTTCATCATAATGGAGCACCAGCAGATAGCTGTTGGGGTTCTTGAATTGAATAAACGTCATGGCCAGCAGGATCACGGCGATGCCGATAACCGCCGCAATACCCACAAAATACAGTTCTGCGCCAAAGAGGATGCCCATGGTCAGGGACCAGAACATGAACGCGGTATCCATGGGGTCTTTTACCGCAGTACGGAAGCGGACAATGGACAAGGCGCCAACCATACCCATAGACAGCGCTATATCACTTTTGATGGCCATTACCACCGGAGTGGTTATCAAGGTCAGCATCACCAAGGTCATGGCAAAGGAGGGGCTGTAGAGCACGCCGCGGTACGTTTTGCGGTACACCCAAGCGACTATCAGACCTGCCACAAGGCCGATCCCCAGGGCCATGACCACCTTCCAAGGTGTCAGACTTTGAAACTGCTGGGAAAAGTATGCGGACAGGGTTGAGTTTTGATTGACAATATCCTGGGTGCTTACCGACAAGAGTAAATCCATAGCGTGCATACCAGCGCCTCCTGTGTAATTCTTCTTACATTATACGGAAAAAGGGTTGTCCGTCAAGAATAGTTGCCGCTATATCGCATCGGCCGGCATGACAGGCTTTTCGCCAAAGTACTCCAGCATGGTGGCGTCGGAGAGTTTGAAGTAATCCTGAACATAACCATAAAAGAGCGTTGGCTTCTTTTTCATGACGTTGCGGGACCGTTCGACACGCGTATTCCAATAGCGTTCAGCCCCTTCTGCGGTGAGGGGGGATTCCGAGTTGATCTTTTTCTCATTCAAATCAGCCCATCGTGCAAAATGCAGCGGCATTTCCGGCTTGATTTTTTCAACGATGCTATTGAAAGTGTTCAACATAGTCTCTGTTGTGTATACCTGATAGATTTCCCCCAGGCGGCGCAGGAATTTCTCCTTCATTTCGGCATTTTCCAACAGCTTGATGATCAAAGTGTTGTTGATATCCTTATCTCCTGCACCCTTTGGATCCAGCCATGATTTGACGCTATTATAGGTGGAGTCAAACATCCCATAATCCGAATCGTAGAAGATCCAGCGCCATTTTTGTCCCTCACCCTTGAGCTTGTAGTAACGTATGTTACCTGCATCTGAATTGCCAAAGAACATCGCAAATGCCATATAGTCAAAATAGTTATCTACATCAACACGGTCTGTGATGTATTTCAGGTCATCCGCATTCTTTCCTGGTGACAGCTTCTTAACTTTTTCGATCATGGCCTTATATTCTTTGTTGCTGCCATAATGAACTCTCCAGTTTGCCTCCAGAATGTCCATATTGTCTGCCTGTTCCATGTCTATGCCTTCATGCTGGGCCACAAAGAAGCGGTCTACCCTCTCCCGCATATTATAGTGACCCCAGTATTGACCGTTGAGATAAACCACAACCGGGTTAACCGCCTGATGGACCACTGTGGTGTCGACCAGGTCGATAAGCATGGACTGGTAAGCATCATTCACCCTGGTCCAAACATTATCGTTGCCGCTGTTGCGCAATACAAATGATTTATACTGTGTAAACGGCCTGGATTCAAACAGCGCCGCTTCAAAGTATTTTTCACCGTAAGCTGCTTTGGCCCGTACCTTAAAGGTTTTTTGAGGCATATCCAAACTATATTGACCCTGAAGGCCAAACTCCATCCCCTGGGACAGGATTTGCGTATTATCCAGGCCATAGTACTCTACATGCCCAGGTCGTGCCACCTTGCCTGCTGTGCGGTACAAGGGGTCCCCGCCTGTTTCAACTACCTTAAAGGGGAAAACCGACCTGTCCAGCGTACCGCCCACAGCCAGCATACCATCTGTCTCATTCCACAGTTCCTCTGGGTCACCGACCAGCGATACGATGGGCAAATAATGATATACATTGATCAAGTAGGTCTGGGTTATGGTTTCGCTGGGCTGCAGGTCCGGTTTAAAGGCCCTGGCCCGTACCACCGTAGTTCTGGTCAACGCAAGAGGGGTTCCGTCATACACACTGCTTTGCTCTGTGGGAATGCTGCCATCTAGTGTATAGCGAACGGTTGTACCCTGGGGAATATTGATGGCTACTTGGATATTATCCTCGTACTCGCCATCCTTTTTCAGCTCAAATATACCGCCTCTAAGCGCAAAGGAAGGGGTTTCTGTAAACCCCAAAAAGCCGGTGCCGTTAACCTGGCCCATGGTGGGGGCGTCATAATAAAAAAAGCCTTCAAGGCCGCTGGTTCTGCCATATGATATATCGGTTGGGACCAGCGGTAAATGGATTTTATCCAGCACCCGGCCGTTTGGATCTGAAAAGCATATGACTTCGCCGCCGGCCCTGGAGAGCTTAAAATTGGTGTGATGACCATCGGCCTGGTTGTTGGTACCATCCAGCTGAATGATTTTATATTCGCCGGGGTTGATGGACGCGCCGGAGGGAAACTGCCACTTGCGGGGGCGGCCAAGGTTATCGCTTAGGCCGTAACCCTCCAGGTAGACGGTCTGAGTGGAGGCGTTATAAAGCTCCACCCAGTCGCCGCCGTTGCTGCTGGAAGACATAATCTCTGTAATGTACACTTGGGTGGGGTTGGCCGCCAGCAGGTTTTTCTGCGCTTGGGCGGCACCGGCACTGTTGTTGGGCATGCCGGGGGTTGCAGTTTGATACACCTGCCAGTTTCCGCCCTCGTCACGGCCCAGGGATGCATCCATGGGCAGATTATCGATAGCAGCCCTGTCCATTAGTCTTCCGCGGCTGTCGGAGAGGATAATCGTTTCGCGCTCGGCGCTGATACGGAAATTGGTATGGGATATCTGATCAGCGGAAAGCAACCTGTTCTTGCCGCTGCAAAATACGATGTAATAGCCCCGAGCCGGGATGGAGGCATCTTCAGGGAAGCGCCACTTCAGCGGATCGCTTTCCTTATCGCTAAGAGCAAGGCCCTTTAATGACACCGGCTGATCGGAGGTATTGTACAGCTCAACCCAGTCCACCAGCTCGCCATCCTCATCATACAAGCCCGTCCGGGGGTCGGCCATGACCTCGTTGATGCGGATGATTCCCTGAGACACGGCGTTGGAGTTTCGGTAGGCCAGGAAGCCTTCCTGGGTGTTTTCAAAACCGGGGCTGTATTCCTGGGTTTGAACAAAGGTGGTGCCATCAGCCGACAGAGCGTAGGACACATCGGTGTTCATGATGGGTACTTCCACCTTGTTGATGACATAGGCATTGGCATCAAACAGGTATACTGTTTCTCCAGAGGAAGACAGCTTGAATTTGGCATGGAGCGCAGATCCTGCATCGGCTGCATTGGTGTCGGAGGCGAAAACCACAACTCGTCCATTGGCCGGAAGTGTCATTTTCGGAAACAGGAACAACACCCGGTCAGACCGATCGGACATGCCCACACCGGACAGATCCATATCCTGGCTGGTACTGTTCCAAACCTCCACCCAATCGCTGAACTCGCCCTTGTCATCCGGCACAGCGGAACTGTTGGCACTCATGACCTCGCTGATCACAAGCCCATTATATTTATCAGAAGGTGTACCCACAGGTGCTTGTCCATCGGGATTCCCTATGGAGACCATGGCATGGGCCAGAGGATCCTTGGGCAGCACCGCGACCATCAGCGCAAGGACGGCAAGCAACGCCAACAAGCCGGGAACAACAGAAGTCTTTCTTCTTTTACGGCCGCTGGAGGTCTTGCGCTTTTGGGGCCTGCGTGAAACTGGTGTTACCTGCATCAAAAACGCTCCTTTCATCAGGAAAGCAAATCATCATATCATCAAGGGGTAAGGCGTTTGAGGGGCGCAAAAACGCCAATCATTTTTCATTATAGCACACAAATCATCAGACGAAAACATGACTTCTATGTTCCCATACAATTTTTGCAAACATCACAGCATCTTCTTCTGTATCGCTAGAGATCAAATGCAATTTGTTTAGATCATGAAAACCACTGTATAAACGCTAACGCGCTGGACGGCAGGAGAGTGTAATGCGATTGCTGCATTTCACATCAACAAAATTATTGACAAACGATAATTCGCGGAATACAATAGCAATGTAATTATTGAAAAACAATAATTCAAGAAGGGTGTGGAACAATGAAAAAAAACTGGTGGCTTGCAGGGTTGCTGGCAGCGGCCTGTACAGCGCTGGCGCTCTTTGGTCAAAACAGCACCAACGGAACTGACATGATCTATGCGCTGATACTGCCCTTTATATGGGCTGGGGCAGGATTGCGAGCACTTTCGCTTTCCGGGTCCCTGGGCAACGCCATGGCCCTTGTTTTGTATGCGTCAGTCTCACTGCTGCCCTTGCTGCCGTTAATCAAAAACGTAAAGCAAAAGGGATCGCCTGCGATGCGGTGGCTGCTTGTATCAATGTGTGCATATTTGTTTTTCCTTATGTATTTCATGGTAAACCCCACCATGATCAACCTGCTGTTCCACCCAAGATATACCAGCGCACCTGATATGCTTGATGTTTTTCAAGCAATGCTGTGCATGACCTTTTACGTTTTACTTGCTTCCTATTGGGTGCTTGCCGTTATGGCAGACAAACAGAACCTTGCCAAGCAGCTAAGCCGCCTTTTGTATGTGTTTGGGGCAGCACTGATCATCTATGTATTCTATATCAATGTTGCAGATGTAAAAAACACCCTTTCATCCCTAACCCAGGCTTCGGCCAACGATTTAACAGGTTTTATATTGCCGAATTACGAAGCAGCATTAACTCCCACCCCAGATGGTATTGTGGCAGTCATTTCCTTTTTATGCAACAGTGCGCCTGCTTTGCTTATGCTCACAGCAATTCCACTGGCACACAGGCTGCTGATGAGCTTGGAAAGCAATTTCTTTGACGCTGCGAATCAGCAGCATGCCGCCGCGGTTGCGCTGCGGTGCCAGCTTGCAGTGTATGCAACTCTGTGCGCGATGCTTTTGCTCACTGTTTTGCAGCTGCTGCTAGGCACTCGGCTTGCCAATGTAAGTATTATCGTGCAAATGCCGCTGTCAGTTCTCGCCCTGTCCCTTTCCATGATGCTGCTGTCCAGGTACCTCATGCGCAGCTGCGCTGTACAACAGGAAAATGAGATGATGATTTGAGGGATAAGCATGGCAATCATTGTAAATCTGGATGAGCAGCTGCGCCGCAGGCAGCTGACTTCCAAACAGCTTTGCGAAAAGGTAGGCATTACCGAGGCCAACATGTCCATCCTGCGCAGTGGCAAAGCCAAGGGTGTGCGGTTTTCAACACTCAACCGCATTTGCTATTACCTGCAATGCACTGTGGGCGATATACTCCAATTTGACGGGGAGGAAGACGGCAATGAAGAAATGGATCCTGCTCCTGGTTAACGTGCTGATGCTGATGGTCTTACTGTCCGGCTGCATGCTGGCACAGCCTGTGGCAACAGAAAGCAATGAGGACACATTCTGCGGCTTTTGGCTGATTTATGACCGGTGGGAAAATGATGACACGCATGTGTTTGATATCAACAGCGAAACAGAGCAAATGCTGCTGGCGATTCAGCCTGAACAAGGCGCTGTCAACTTAGCCAGGCAAGCCAAATACACATCGGCAATAGGAGATGTGAAAAAACACTTCAATGTGCATAACAATGGGAATACCCGTGAAGAATCGATTGAAATTGCGGGCACCATTTACCTGTTGGACGATGATGATTTCAGACATCAAGAGGATATGGCAAGAGAGGTATGGATTGAGGAAGACGTAACGCAATCCTTTCAGGATTGGTATACCGCTATGGCAAAGGAGTCAGGTGACAGTGATACCCTCAAGCCCGGAGATTCAGTTCGCCTGTATATCTCCCAAGAGAATATCGATGCACACGGCGCGGAATTGATGGAAATAGCAAAGGAAGCGGGTATCCAACTGACTCTTGCACACGAATCCCCTCGAAGGCTGCAGGCTGTAGCTGTGTACCAGCGGACTGATGGCAGCCTATATGCCGATGCAAATAGCCTAAAGCATCTTCTTCAAGCTGACTCCAGCTACTCCAAGTTTGTAGAAACCAAGTCCAGCGACGGTAAAACCATCAAAAAAGAAAAGGTAACCATTACCATTACTGCAAAAAAGATCGACGCCCTAAGTCTGGTGCGCCTGGTGGAAATGGATGCACAAAATTATCCCCTGCGTACAACAGAGCTCACCAAAGCAGAAATCAACACTCTGGCGCAGCAGGAGATGGCATTTCACCCAGAATCAGACGCCGCCTATGTGATTGTAGAAGAAACCTATCAAAAAAAGGCCGGAGACAGCTACAAGAAACGAACGGTGTACAACCCACCACCAGAGGGAGACTATTCTGCACAGCTGCATACCTTCCATTTCCCCTTGGACAGCGGGCTGACAGAGGCGGCTTATATGAATATCAGCTTTGAATCAAAATAAATTACTCTACCCCCAGCAGAGCAAAGGAAGCCGATACGGCCTCATA
>JAEYQQ010000129.1 GCA_023409955.1 Bacillota bacterium
GTCCATGGCAATCCGAAGGTCCAGGGCGACCGGAAAGCCCTGGTCGCTCCCGCAGGAGCGAACCCCCTCCTTTATAAAAACCTCACTCAAACTATGGTCTCTTGATCAAAAGATCTATGGCAATCCGAAGGTCCAGGGAGACCGGAAAGCCCTGGTCGCTCCCGCAGGAGCGAAACCCCCTCCCTTACAAACCTCACTCAAACTATGGTCTCTTAATCAAAAGGTCGATGGCAATCCGAAGGTCCATGGCAACCCGAAGGTCCAGGGCGATCGCAAAGCCCTGGTCGCTTCCGCAGGAGCGAATCCCCCTCCTTACAAAAACCTCACCCAAACTCTACACTAGGCTTCTCAAAACCCCACCCAAAATCCAAACTCTACATCCCTATTGATATTGCCAGCCTTTGCTCTATGGGATATAATGCCTATATCACTGTGTGTAACATCCTGTCACATGATGTAAACGCCTTTATACAAAGGAGCAAATGCCATGGCAAACGAAGAAAGAAAAACACGAGACCGCTTGCATAGGCATCTGCTGGAATACAGAGGCCTCACCTTGACCTATGAAATGGTCAGAAAGCTGATGTCCTTTGTTTTTGATATGGAAGCCACCGACCCATGCATCTCCTGGATATCAAAAGACAGCCACATACGGCTGCTCAATGGCATTTTCAAAAGGGTCGGCCAGGCAGTGGACGACGCCTATATCACCAGCCTGGAGGATTCCATCATATCCTCCATGGCATTCCAACCCCAAGCTGAAGTATACAACAATGCAGGCCGGTTGATGAAGCCCGTCCCCCCCGCCACCGAAGCGACGCTACCACTGATTAAGCCAAAATCTACGCCTGCTAACGCCTCTACCCCAACCCCTGCCCCTATGCTAACCTCTACCTTTACCCCGGAACCTGCCACAAAGTCAGCTGTAGACAGTAAGGAAAAGCCGGAAAGCAAGCTGAATGAGGCTGCCATCGAAAACGCATATCAGCGTATTCTGCTGGACATGGCCATTTTTGAAAACCGCATCGCCAGAGCCATCGAAACAACCGTTTCTGATACACGGGATGCGCAAAAGCGAATGCTGGAAGAGCGGATAGAGCTGGAAGCCCGGCTGACAGAGGAACGCAGCGTTCTGGAAAGTAAATTCGCTTTGGAGCATGCAAAGCAAAAAGAGCTCCTTGGCAAGGAGCACTCAGAAATATTCGACATTCTCAGCCGTTTTCTGGCCCGGCAGACAGAGCAGGCCCACAAGGCAGAAAGCCTGATGGAGGCGCATTTTCAACGCATGGAATCCTCACTTGGCAGCCTTGCGGAGGACAGCAGCCTGGTCTTTCACGAACATACGCTGCAGTATGAAAACAGCGCCAAAAAAACTGAAGACAGCTTTGATGCATACTTTCATGACCTGAGTCAGCAGATGGATGAGCTTAGCAGAAAACTCTCACTAGCCAACAAAGCTGCACGGCGCAGGTCAAAATGGGCTGCTCTGGGTTTTGCCGCCACGGCCCTTTGCCTGATTGCCATGCTGTTGCTTAAATAAAGCATACAACCCCATGTTCATTATCCTTGCATGTACATACCGGCCTGTGGGACTTCAACTGCCCAGGCCGGTGTTTTTTTATTATTCCTTTCCAAAACAACAAAGGCCGGGAAAACGTTTTGTTTTTCCCGGCACATTGTCCAACCATGATTACATCAGCCTTTCGAGCCGACATGAGCGGATGCCGCGATACATCCGCAATCAGGTTAATGCCAACTTTTGATGAGCTGACTGGGTGGGCAGCAGCCGATAAAGCATTTGCCGTTGCTGCCGCCGCCGCCGGAAGCAGTAAGGTACTCGTTAACTTCAAAACGTGCGATGTTCATTTGAGGGGCAGAATACGTTTTCTTCATTTTCATTTCACCTTTCAATGTGTGATTATTTTATATAAAAGCCGGAATGATCGCGCATTCCGCTTCTACAGCATCATATCAGCCTTGGCCCTAGCCTTAGGCTTCCTGTTCCACGGCTGTAAAGCTTTTCACCATATCCTTTAGATAATCGTTGCATATGGTGATGCTGCCGCACTCGCTAAGCCGGTCAGCAGGACAGATAAAGCACTTATTGCGATCTGCACAGGTGGCGCATTCTTCGCAAGCTTCCGCATTTTTGATCATATCCTTCAAAGACTGCCAAGCGTTGGCAAAGCCATCCCGGAAGGGATAGGAGGTAAAGCAGTTCAGCGACGCACAACCGATCATACGCCCGTCAAATGTCACAACATAGCTGTATTTGCCTGCACCGCACATAAACACCCCTTCGGTGTTGATGCCACGGGCTTCCGCATTTGATTTGGTCTCGGGGGGCAACGGCTTTTTGAATGCGCGGTATTGCTCCATGATCTTGTCTACCGGAAGCCGCCATTGACGCATCGGCCTATCCGGGTCATCCCTGCCGGGGTTCATGTAAGAGTCAAACTTACCGGGGCATTTGTATGACGCCGCAATGCACCCCAATGCCTCATACTCGTTCACCATCGGCTGCATGGCCAAAACCTTCAAATCAAAGGGAAGGTTTGCATCACGCAAACTATCCAGTGATTCCATGGTACGACGATAATTGCCTGCGCCGCCGCTGACAATGCGATAGGTTTCTTCTGATGCGCCGTACAGCGATATCGAAACCAGATCCGGAGGCCGCTTTTTCAGGAACTCGATCTGTTTTTTGCCAATGAGTATGCCATTGGTAAAAACAGCCACACGAATTCCCATATCATACGCCTTGCAATATATCTCTTCAAAATCATCCCGCATAAACGGATCGCCGCCAGAGAAGGCACACATCAGCAATCCCATATCAACTGCCTCACGGAGCAGGGAAAGCCATTCCTCCGTGGTTTTCTCCGGCGGGGCCTGCACCTGGTTCTCTCTGTCGCATACATAACAAAACCCGCAGCGCAGATTACACCTTGACGTAAGCTCGAATAACCCTGAAATAGGCACTTCCTTTTTTTGAGCAGCTAAAATCAACGCATCAATATGATTCCTGTACACAAACTTCACTCCGTCCTTTGTTCATGGCTGCATAGGCTGTTTCCACTGCGTTGTGGCTAATGGTGCAGCCCATGCGGAATATGGGAACAGTTTTCAAAAGCCTGTTTAGCGTTGCAATCTGCTTATCCAGCCTGTCAAGAAGCTGTGTCCTGCTCGTCTGTCCCATGATATGGATCAAAGCATCAGAATAGTCCATGGGCATGATCCAATCTTTTTGAGATTGCTCCAAAAATGCAATGGCTTTTAAGGGAACACCGACATTTCTGCTAAGCGGCGAAGTTCCACTCCAGGGGCTGCCCCATGCCATCAGCACGTCACCCTCCGGTTTAATAATGGGCGCATCATCATTAAGTATAAAGGTACGCTCCGGGCCAAAATACTCGCGCCACAACGTTGTGTGGGTAGACTTCCCGGTGCCGCTGGGGGCGGAAAACAGGTAAGCCTCACCATCCAAAACAACGGCGGAGGCATGCAGCTTCAAGCCGCCGCAGTCGATCATATGGTAGTTGAATTCCTCCCCCGTATAAATGTATGCACATTCCTCTTCACTTAGGTGTGGCTGAGCATTTCGTATCTCCTTCACAATCTCCGGGGTCACGTCAATGACAAGGTCGGCTTCGCCCTCATAATCGATGCGGTAAGGCTCTGCCCGTTCTCTCAGCATAGACCCCTCACCGCTGATGGAAACATTCAAACCGGCTATTCTGTACATCAGCATATTCCTTCCAAGTAGTATTTTGTGTAAAAAATATCCATGCCATCACATTATAGAGAGGGCTTAGTTATATCACAACCAAATCCGTTCCCTACAAAACAAGAAAACAAGACAAATCAGAGCCAATGTACCTGGCTTATGGGTGTATCTTCTGACGAACGCCGAT
Source organism: Bacillota bacterium (assembly GCA_023409955.1). Lineage (GTDB taxonomy): Bacteria > Bacillota > Clostridia > Christensenellales > Aristaeellaceae > JAEWAH01. Next base: position 3,915 of record JAEYQQ010000129.1, read on the forward strand.
GGATTTTTGCGGAAAAATACTATGCTTGTCATACGATTCATATTGGCCGGCAGCTTATGCTGCTGAGCGAAACATAGAATCGTTCGACATATTCAACACATTTCAGCACATGTTGATTACCATTCAAAGTCGTATCCCTCCATTCCTGGCACATTTTGTATAAACGGGCGCAATCGTGTAGCATGGTAATAATTGAAAAATAAGATGCTGATGGTAAAATATACAAGACGGTTTGCCTATAAAAAAGATGTTCACTTGCGTGACAGAATAGGAGAAACGGATGAAGATCAAAGATGGTTTTGTTTTGCGTAAAATTGCCGATGTCCACGTTGTTGTACCGGCCGGAGATGTCGGGGTAGATTTCAATGGAATCATTACATTAAATGAAACTGCGGCATTTCTTTTCGGTCAGCTTCAGAAGGAAACCAGCAAGGGCGCACTTTTGATGCAGCTGCTTACGGAATATGATGTAGACAATGAGACCGCCATGGCTGACGTGGAAGCATTTTGTTCGCAGCTTGAGGAGGCCAATCTCATTGCATAAGGTTGTCACCATGACCGACCTCTACCCCGTTATGAAGGAGACATTGGTCGCTGGCGGCTGCATACGCCTGACGGTCACAGGCACCAGCATGCTGCCCATGCTCAAACATGGACAGGATACAGTTGTCCTGGAGCCGGTCTCAGGCAAGCTTCATAAAAACGATGTAGTGCTGTACCAAAGGGAAAACGGGCAGTTTGTACTGCACCGCATTGTCGCTTTGGAGCCTGACAGCCGCTATACCATGTGCGGAGATCACCAATTCATCCGGGAGTACCATATCAGCCATCGTCAGGTCATTGGCCGGCTGAATTCCTTCATCCACAATGGCCGCCTGATCTCCCGTACATCCCTTGGCTATAAAACCTATGTCTTCCTGCTGCCGGTCATACGCCTTTTTCAACGCTCCTTCCTCGCCGGCGGTAAGGATTTGTTTGTCACAAGCCGCCGGACAAATGAGAACAGGTGATGTGATTGATACGGAAATTCTCTTATCAGGATATGTTATCCCAAGCCCGGTGGCTCAACGGTATTTCCCGGGGGTACAGGGGTAAAATTCTCCTCATTACAGGCTTGTCAACCATCAACGGCTTGCTTGGTGTTTGGTCTGCTCTTTTGATCAAGACGCTTATCGATACGGCGGTAGGCGCCCAGCAAGGCAGCCTGGCGCATACAGGTCTTCTTTTTGTTTTGGTGCTTGTATTGCAAATCATATTGAATGCAGCCCATAACATTGTCAGCACCAGCACCAAAACCAAACAGACCAACGGCATGCAGCTGCGGCTTTTCCAAAAATACATGGCAGCCAAATGGCAGCCCTTGAGCCAGCGCCACAGCGGCGACTTGTGCAGCCGCATGCTCAGCGATGTTGACGCTGTCAATGCATTTGTGATGTCCACGATACCCAGCATGATATCTACCTTTGCCCAGCTGCTGGCCGCATCCTGGCTGCTTTTCAGGATGGAGCCCCTGCTGGCACTGCTGGCACTGACCATCACACCAGTCTTTATCCTCTTGGCAAAACTGTTTGCCAAACCCATGCGTGAGGCAACCATCAACATCCAAAGCCTCAAGGGCGACCACCTGGCCCTTTCACAGGAAAGCATTCAAAACATTGTCACCATCCGGGCCTTTGAGGGCCAGGACAAAGCCAGTGACAAGCTCAGCAGCCTGCAAAGCCGGCTGTTTTACTGGACCATGCGCCGCACAAAACTGGGCACCTTATCCGAGATCGTACAATCCCTCAACTGGTATGCTACATTCATCCTTTCGCTGCTGTGGGGTGTGACCCGGCTGAACCAAAGCGCTGCAGGCTACGGCAGCATTGCAGCCTATCTGCAGCTGGTGGGCCAGATTCAGGGGCCCCTTCGGCAGCTGATTGCCTACATCCCGCATATTGTAGCCACCACCGCCAGCATCGGAAGGCTGATGGAGGTGCTGGATATGCCGGAGGAAGAGGCAAACCAAGGCCACAGCCCCATTGCAGGCCCAGTAGGCGTTACCCTAAATGATGTCAGCTTTTCCTATCAGGATGGAGAAAAAGTGCTGGATGGCCTGAGCATGGAAGTGCCGCCCAATACCATAACGGCATTGATTGGGCAAACCGGCGCAGGAAAATCAACCATCATCCGCCTGCTGCTGGGCCTCATCGAGCATCAGTCCGGCCGTATACAGCTATACAGAAGCAAGGATGACACCTATCCCATCAGCGCCTGTACCAGAAGCGCATTCACCTATGTGCAGCAGGGCAACACCGCCATTTCAGGCACCATAGCAGATAACCTGCGGATGGCAAAACCCGATGCTACGCCAAATGAAATGGAAGCCGTGCTGAAGCTGGCCTGCGCTTGGGATTTTGTATCCGCCCTGCCAAACGTTTTGGAGTCGAGCATTGGCGAGCATGGCATCGGCTTGTCAGAAGGCCAGCAGCAACGCTTGGCCATCGCCCGCTCCCTGCTTCGGGACGCCCCTATCCTGATTCTCGATGAGGCCACCTCCGCCCTGGATAAGAAAACGGAGGCGCAGGTGCTCCTGAACATACAAAGCACATTGCATGGACGCACCTGCCTGATCATCACCCATCGAAGTGCGGCACTGAAGCTGTGCAGCCGCGTTTACAGCTTGTCCGACGGCAAGGCCTATCTGTCCACAGCCGCAGGCAAGGGCAAGGCCGCCCGTTACGCCATCAAAAAAAGCGGTTCCTTGCTCAAAGCCGCCCCCGCTTCGTAAGTTGAAAGGAGGATGTATGACATACGAATTTGAGTACATGATGCATCTTTTCTCCTGCGGGGCTTTGGGAAATCCGCCATTGCCGCCCCGGCAGGAGGTGGATTTTGGACAGGTGCTGGAGTTGGCCCAGGAGCATTCGGTGCTGCCCCTGGTGGGTGCTGCCATAAGCAAAAGCCCTGATCTTGGCCTGCCGGGTGATATGGTAACAAGCCTCGTTCAAATAACACGGGGTTCCGCCTTAACCAACTACATGCGCAGAAGGCAAGTCCTCAAATTACTTGAGGCCTTTGATGCGGCAGGCATTCAGGCCATTTTGCTTAAAGGCTACGCCATCTCTGATCTGTATGCCGAGCCGGACTTTCGCATCTCCTGCGATACGGACATCTACGTAAAAATGGAGGATGAAACAAAGGCCCTGATGCTTTTGAGCGATCATGGGTGCAGCATTACCCCCAGGTCCCCTATCAGCCACCACGCCCTTTGTGAGCACCCCCAAATGGGGCATATCGAGCTGCATGTGCTCCTTCACGATGAGATTGTGGAGGATGTATGGTTCAGCAAAATGAAGGACCAGGACCTTGTTCAGGAGACCTATGAAAAGTGGTCCACCCCAGAGGGCTCCTATCTTGCCCTGGGCAGAACTGATCATTTGATCTTTCTTACACTGCACATGATCAAGCACTTCATCCTCAGCGGCATCAGCCTTCGGCAGATGACGGACATCGGCTTGTACATTAAAAATTACCGCAGCCAGATCGATCAAGCTCGGTTTTGGGCCATTCTGGAGACGCTTAAGTACCGGCAATTGATGAACACCGTCTTTAGCATACTGGTTTCCTATTGCGGCTTTACCCCCGATATGCTCATGGGCTATCAAAGTGCCGATGCCGCGCCTGTCGCCGCCCTTTTGGAAGATCTGGAGACCGGCGGCTGGCTTGGCCAAAATGAAGAGGAAGAACGAAAAGATGCCTGGCACTCCTATAACCGGGCCAAGTTTACAGAAAAACAAAACACATTTTCCTATTGGGGGTATATGGCCAAACGAAAGGCTGCTGTTTATTTGCCAGTGATTTTTCCGCCAAGAGCAGTGCTTACTAAAAAATATCCCTTTGCAGGCAAAACAGCCTTGCTGGTACCTGTGGCATGGATACGTTACCTATTCAGCCGGCTATTAAAAAAGGCTGCGGGCAGTCAAGATGCACCGCCCCATGAAACCTCTGGTCAGAATCCGGCTGATAAGGATGACAGGGTCCAACTGTTCAAGCTCATGCGGATGATGTAAACCAAAAAGGCAGCAGGACAATATGCCCTGCCGCCTTGCCTCCCAGCGCCTTCGGCCCTCCCGAAGGCGCTTTTACTTATCCGATTTTCCGCCCTGCTATTTCATCCATACGGCCTTGTTGACGATATGTGTATAGCTTTGGATCAGCTTGATTACCTTTACCGATACATTGCTGTCCGCATAATCCTCTGCAACCACAACAGGCTCATCCCTCATGGATACCGCCAGCTCCACCGCCTGCTCCACATCCTTATCCCTTATGCCGCCAATAACAATAGAACCCTTGTCCAACACCTCCGGCCGCTCTGTAGACGTTCTGATCAGCACACCGGGGAATCCAAGCATTGAACTTTCCTCCGACAGCGTTCCACTGTCAGAGAGCACGCAGTAGCTGCTGAGCTGTAGCCGGTTATAATCCAAAAAACCAAACGGAGGCATGCTCCTGACCAGGGGATGGAACGTAAACCCCCGGGCTTGTATAAATTTTCTGGATCGCGGGTGAGTGGAGTACACCACCGGCATTTGATACAACTGGGCAATATGGTTGATGGCATTCATCAATGCCATAAAGTTCTCTTCATGATCGATATTCTCTTCCCGATGGGCAGAAACCACAAAATACTTTCCTGCCGGAAGGTCAAGGCGGTCCAGTATATCGCTTTTGCCTATCTGATCCCGATAGGCATGTAGCACCTCCCGCATAGGCGAGCCCGTGACAAATATGGTTTTGCCGTCAATGCCTTCCGACAACAGGTAGCGGCGGCTGTGCTCGGTATAGGGCAGGTTGATATCCGCAATATGATCCACAATCTTTCTGTTGATCATCTCGCTTACATTCCAGTCCCAGCAGCGGTTGCCTGCCTCCATATGAAAGATGGGTATCTTTAGCCGCTTGGCAGAAATGGCCGAGAGCGCTGAATTGGTATCGCCCAGAATCAGCACCGCATCAGGCTTTTCGTTTTGCATCACCTCATATGACTTGGCAATGATATTGCCCATGGTTTCACCAAGGTGATTGCCTGCCGCATTCAAATAAAAGTCAGGAGCCCGCAGCTCCAGTTCCTCAAAGAAAATTTGATTCAGGGTATAATCCCAATTCTGGCCCGTATGGACAATGACATGATGAAAATACTTGTCTGCGCATTTTATAACGGAAGAAAGGCGTATGATCTCCGGTCTGGTGCCAATAACAGTCATCAACTTCAGCTTCTGTGCCACACTATACCTCCTGATAGTATGTGTCGGGTTTTTGAGGATCAAAGCATTCGCTGGCCCACATGATGGTTATCAGATCGGTTTCTCCGGTGTTTTCTATGTTGTGGGTGTATCCCGTAGGGATATCCACCACTTCCATCCTTGCGCCAGACACAGGGTACACCAGTATTTTCTCTTCCTCTACCTTCCGAAACCGTATCACGCCCCGGCCAGACACCACCACAAATTTTTCATTCTTGGTGTGGTGCCAATGGTTCCCCTTGGTGACGCCAGGCTTTGTAACATTCACGGACATCTGGCCACGTTCCAGCGTACGGAACAGCTCCGTAAAGGATCCGCGCTGATCCACATTCATCTTCAGCGGGTAGCTGAACTGATCCTCCGGCAAGTAGGAAAGATACGTGGCATACAGCTTTTGCACAAAGGCATCACCCATGTCAGGGATTTCAAGGCTTTTTCTGCTCTCCTTGAAGGATATGATCAGCTCTGCCATTTGCCCCACCGTTGTATGATACACAGGCTCCACGCTGCAGTATCTGCCGTTTTGATTGGGTTCACCCCGCATTGCCCGCAGCATTTCCGTCACCACATCGTCAATATACACCAACTGCAATTGTGCAGCCGCATCATTGATGATAATGGGCAGGCCATGGGCAATGTTATGGCAAAAGGTTGCCGCAGCGCTGTTGTAGTTTGGCCTGCACCACTTTCCAAACACGTTGGGCAATCGGTAAACATACACGGGGACCCCTTGCTCCTGCCCATACGAAAAAACAACTTCTTCCCCAGCCTTTTTGCTTAGGCCGTATGGGTTGTCATGCTGGGCTTGTATAGATGATGTAATCAGGATGGGTGCCTTGTTCCCATGACGCTTTAATAAATCCATCAATGTTGATGTAAAACCGAAATTCCCTTCCATGAATTCTTCCGGGTTATTCGGCCGGTTGACTCCTGCCAAGTGGAACACAAAATCACATTTCTCTGTGTATTTACTTAACAGCTCTGGCTTTGTATCCACATCATACAAAAATATTTCCAATGCTTCCTGCATTGTCAGTGTAGCCGTGAGGTTTTTTCCAATGAAACCTTTTGCGCCGGTGATCAGTACCTTCATGCACACTCCCCCACACATTCAACTCATCCAGTATATAATCAAGGGACAGCAGCTTTTCCTTCACCTGGTCCACACTGAGCAAACGGGTGTTGCTGCTGTTGAACTCCGTCATCACTTGCCGCTGCTGATTTCCTTGGGTAAAGTATTTGTCATAGTTCAAATCCCGCTTGTCTGCCGGCACCCGGTAAAAATCGCCCATGTCAATGGCCTGGATGCATTCCTCATTGGTCAGCAGCGTTTCGCACATTTTCTCTCCATGGCGCATGCCAATGACCCGAGTATCAGTGCCACTGCCAAACAGCTCCTTTACCGCCTGTGCCAGGTCGCCAATGGTACAGGCAGGCGCCTTCTGCACCAGGATATCCCCTGCTTGTGCATTTTCAAAAGCAAACAGCACCAGATCAACCGCCTCATTTAAGCTCATGATGAAACGGGTCATCGTAGGTTCTGTAATCGTCATCGGTTTTCCGGCTTTGATCTGCTCAATAAAAAGAGGGATGACCGACCCCCTGGAGCACATCACATTGCCGTAGCGCGTGCAGCAGATCAGGGTCTTATTGGGGTCTGCTGTGCGGGCTTTTGCCACCACCACCTTTTCCATCATGGCTTTGGATGTGCCCATGGCGTTAACGGGGTAAGCCGCCTTGTCGGTGGAAAGGCAAATAACCTTTTTAACCCCCGCCTCAATGGCTGCGGTCAGTACGTTGTCCGTACCCAGCACATTGGTCTTTACCGCCTCCAAGGGAAAAAACTCACAGGATGGCACTTGTTTAAGCGCCGCTGCGTGAAATATGTAATCCACCCCATGCATGGCATTTTTCACAGAGGACAGGTCACGCACATCCCCGATATAGAACTTGATTTTGTCACACGCCGTGGGATGGCTTGCCTGGAACGCATGCCGCATGTCGTCCTGCTTCTTTTCATCCCGGGAGAAAATGCGGATTTCACCGATGTCTGTCTTGAGAAAACGGCAGAGTACCGCATTGCCAAAAGAACCGGTACCGCCGGTGATAAGCAAGGTACGATCCTTAAACATTGACATTTTCCTCTCCCCTCACAGCCGGCAAAACTGCCTGATCCTTTTCACCATGCCGCCCACTGTGTTCCTTTCATAGGTGTTCATGGACAAAGTGTATATGCCTGCCAGGTATATTAAGGTCAAAAGAAGGGTCTTTATAGCAACGCCTATCCAGCCTTCATCCCTTAGGACCATATTCAGCACAACCCCAGCCAGCACCGTTATTGCGGCCGGGACCAGCCATCTTGCATACGCATCCCTAAAATACTTCAGCACGTCAATGTGCAGGGCCTTATGGTAAACTATGTTCATGCCCAGCGATCGCATCATATAGGCCAGGAAGATGGATACACAGGCCCCCATCACCCCCAGATATTTGGACAGCACAGCGCTCATTGCAATGTTGACAATTGCCATGACTGCATAAATATATGCCTGCAGCTTTGCGTGATCCGCTACCTGAACAGCGGTCCTGCCAATCTGTTGAGGCATGTCCAGCAAACCTGGCAGCATCATCAAAAGGGCGCAGGCATAAACAAGTGCGTAATCCTCACCCATCCAGTTTATAACAAAGCTCTGGCCGACGCAGGCAAAGCCGATGACAATCAGACCGATCAAATACACCTGCAATCGCCCGACCTTGATCATCAAGTCTGTCAATGCGCCGCTATCCCCGCCCTTGGCCACCAGCCTTGTTACAGAGGGCATCAACATGCCGTTCATGCTGTCGGCAAAGACATAGGTATAGCCTTCCAGGGTTGAGGCCAGGCCGAAGATGGTGATTTCCCAGGAGCCTAAAAATATGCCCAGTATGGTAGGCGTAATCAGAAATATACAGCGGCTGGCCAGCTGTGCCACCGTGATCCACAGGGAGTATGCAAATATGTCTTTGGCAAGTCCCTTTTTCCGGCAGCGCATGTTCACCTTCACATTTGCTTTGCGCACAATCACCAGCTTGATACCGGTAAAGATCAGGCAGCCTGCCGCATTGACCGCCACCAACGCATATACGCCATATCCCAAAATCAGCGCAAAAGCAATCAGCGTCACGGTGAATACCTTTTGAATCAGGTTACACATTTTCAGCGCAATAAATTTTTCATTGGACAGCAGTATGCCATTGAGGGACAAAAAGGGAAAGGAGATTACGCTGTAGGCGGATATGATAATATACAGTTGCTTGAACACCGCTATTTCATCCGGCGTAAGCTTTACATAGATGGCGTCAATAAAAAAATAGACCCCTGTCAGGACCAGAAAAGCAATTGCGGAGAGACCGCCGTATATTTTGTACGCCACGCCCAGAAAGTCCCTGGCGCCCGCTTGATCATTACAGGCATAATAGCGGCTTAAGAATTTCGATACCGCCGACCCCAAGCCAAAGTCCATCAGAAACAGGTTGATCACCGCTACGGACAGCGTGTACAGCCCGTAATGCCCATTGCCAATGCTTTTGATCATCCAGGGCGTATACAAAAGCCCGGCTGCAATATTAACAAACACCGTAAGATAAGAAAGCAAGGCCCCGGCCTTCAGCTGGCTTGTTCGCCTTATAGGCGCGGTAACAATGGTACTCATGTTCTTTCTCCTAACGAAAAAATAATTATGCATCCAGGCTGCATTTCACAATTCCATGAGACGGCCTTCTTTCATTTGACCCTGGGGTTCTTTTGATATCACCGAACCTTGCCTGCAAAAACACTTCATGCAAGGCAGAGGCAGTAAACTTTCTGCCCATGAAATCCATTTCCACAAGCGTTGTATAAACAGCCCGCTGTAAGGGCTTAAAAACCCTGTTGGGGTTGCAAAGCTCATACACATATTCGGTATCCTTACCGCTAAACAATGTAAGCACAGCATCCACCGCCCGATTTATCAACGCCAGCGGCAGCAAAGAAATCAGCTTGTGCCTAAGCTTTGGCGCTCTGGCAATACCAAGCTTCTTGGCCCTTCCCCCTGTCAATGCACCGATCAAGGCACAATGCAAGCCAAACAGCCTGGGCCTTACATTGTCAATGGGAAAGACATCAATAAACAAACCATGATGTATATCCAAATTCGCATACGCACTTTGCATATATAACGTGTTGTTCATACAGACCTTGGTGTAGTTCAGCGGAAAATCCCGTACAGTACGGAAGTTCTGTATAAAATACTTGCTGTCCGCTCCCATTTCTGTTTGACAAACCCGTAAAAACTTCTCGTAATCACATCTGAGCATAACAATGTCGATGTCATCATCCCAGGGCACAAACCCGCCGTACTTCACCGCACCCAACAGCGTGCCTCCTTCCAGGGTATAGCGGATGCCGTGCTTTTTGCAGACACCGTCCACGGCAGTCAGTATCTCCAGCAATTTTTGATGCACCGCCGTTATGTCGTATTGACATACCGTATATTGGCTCATACCATGATCCCCTTGTACCAGTTATTCTTGATGATGCCTGCCCTGCTTAAAGGGCCGGATTCAAAGGCCGCCGTTTCATCCCGCAATGCGGACTGCAAAAAGTGTACCAATCTTTGCGCAGCCTCCTCGGCATTCCATACTTCATTGATGGTCAAAATGGCACCCTCACCCAGCCGGCTAATCAGGTGCCGGTCGCAAACAAGCCGCTCCGTCTTTTGATACAGGTCCCGTATCCGAAAGCTGTTATAAATCAAGCCGTTTTCACCATCCTTCAGCAAAAACGGGGTAGATCCTGCAGCGTGGCTTGCTACCACCGCACAGCCGCTGTTCATGGCCTCATTGAGCACAGCGCCCCAGCCTTCGTTGAAATCGCTTGTCATCAGGAAAATATGGGCCCTTTCCATGTGATCCCGTACCTTCTCCGGCGGCATGGCCCCTAGAAAAGAAACATTTTCTTCCAAGTGGTATTTTTGGGCCAGCCGCTTGAGCTTTCCCTCATACGTACCGGTGCCTATCATGTCCAAATGAAAATCGTGGCCCTTACTTTTAAGATACCGGGCCGTCTTAATGGCAAAGGCCGGGCGTTTCCAGCCGATGAAACGGCCGACCCATAAAAGCCTTACCGGTTGGCCTAGCTTTTTTTCAAGCAATTGCGAATAGTCCTGTCTCCTGGTTTCCGGAAAGTAGCCCCACTTGAAGCACTTGTCAGGCGGAAACCTGCAGCGCAGCAAATCAGCGGATGCATACCCACTGGCACAAATTGCATACAGCCGCTTGTCCTTGTGCCTGGTATAACCATCCCACACCTTGCGCCGTGTGGCTGGAATAAAGCGCCGGTAGGTACCTTTTTTGAAAAGGCGCTCGCAATACCTGATGGTCACTTTGTTTTGCCCAAGGCGCTGTGTCAGGTACTGGCTTGGCGCAGAACCTAGTATTACAACATCGGCTTGCGCAGCTATCTTCATGCAAAGCTGTGCCGTTTCTTGGGATTGATATGCAGGCAACACGTATGGAAGAGCTTTATCTCCCTCCGCCCAGCCCAATTGCACCCGTTCCTTCCCCATGGGCATGGTCTGTATAAAAGTGTATTTGCCATCCAGCAATGTATACAGTGCATTGCTCAAGGGTATCTGGTGGTGGTTGATGTAATTGGAAATAAACACAACATCCATCGTACATACCTCACTGCCAGAAAAATCGATAGGAATTCAAGTGGCTGGAGCTATACATGCGGTACAAAAAGAGAATGACAGCCATAAACACCGAGAACAGCTGCAGGATTTTGCGAATCTTTTCATCCAGTTCCAAATGGATGGCTTCCGGCAAAACCACCATGCAGGCCGGCACATAGTAAAAGCTGATCCTCTCCAAAATCGTGGAGGCAAACCGGGCCGCATATATTCCCAGTCCCAATCCCAGCATATTGATGTGCGTCTTCGTTCCTGTCCGCCTTGCGTACAGGGCGGATATGAACAGCGCCAACAGGTAAATGGCCATCTGAATGATGCCGCCGATGGCGCTGCCGGAGAATTCAGCGCTGTGATCGGCTTCAAACAGCAGCCGGTTTCCAACATTGGCCAAGATAGGCGCCGCTACAACCATGGTTCCAAGGAAGGCAATGGCAATCACATTGTTTTTCATGTTCAGCTTCCGCCCAGCCAAAAAGTACATGGGCAGGAAGGCAACGGCAGTCTTGTGAAAGGATATTGCCAGCCCCACCAAAGCTAGGAAGGCCCACACCTTTCTTTCTTTTATATAGTCTACGCTCAAAAGGCACAGGCTGATGGCAAACGCTTGGCGGAAGGCGGTGAGCTGAAAGCTCATGGTACCCAGGGCAACATAAAAGATGACTGCATAAAACGGGTGATCTGTATGCCGGTAAATGTAGCGCATCGCTGCCCAAACACAAAAAATCGCCTCGGCAAAGAGGATAAACTGCGGCCAGGGGATCAGCGTCGCCAGCACCTTGTTTAATATGGCATAGCCCGGTTCAAACCTGTCAGCCTCAAAGATCTGCTTCCAGGGCAGATGGATCATGGCCTTATAATATTCGTAGTACAGTTTCAGATCATATACCTTTCCGTAATCCGGATACCTCAGCGCCATGATCAGCACAATGCCAATACCGGACAGCAGCAGGTATTGCTTTTTCAGCAGCTTGTCTGTCGTATTGGGAAATATCAGCCGTATTACCAGCAAATACAGTATCAGCCCGATCCAAACAATCATAATTGTGCCGTCCATCCATACTGCTCAATATATTGGTTGCAGCTTTTTTTTATATCAAAGCGATGGGCGGCATCAAGACATGCCTCCCTGTCCTTGTTGTTTGCCCAGTTCTTCACCTGCCCAATCAGGCCGCGCAAATCCTCCTTGGCCACCGAAGCCCCGCAGAAATCATCAATGCTCTCCGGGCTGCCCCCGGTCTCAAAGGTGACCACAGGCGTTCCGCAGGCCAGCGCTTCCAAATTGACGGTGGGGAAAGTATCTTCCAGGGTGGGGTTTACAAAAACATCTGCCATGGTATAAATTTGTGCAAGCTCATCGACGCTGTTCGTCCTGGGGAGCCCAATGATATTGTCTGGCAGCCTCTCCTTTGGACTTAGCCCCAGCAAAACAACCTGGTAAGCTTCCCCAAGCTCCTTTGCCATTTTCAAAAAATAAGCTCCGCCTTTGCGGCCAGCAAGGTCAGGTACTACCCCCAGCACAACCCGTTTATTACTTATTCCCCACTTCCTTTTCAGGTCAGAGGGAACCGGTTTGAACTTGCCAAGATCTATGCCGTTGTGTATGACCTTTACGGGATACTTTTGCAAAAAGGATTGGCCCACCAAGGAAGCCAGCCAATGCGAAGGGGTAACAATGCTCATATGCTCAAGGGATGTAAACAGCCGCTTTTTGTTTTCCCACATTTCCTTGGAGCGGTCAAACACATAGCTCACCGGATAGGTCTTCAGCTGAGGGCAGTTATGGCAGCCTGTTTGCCACTTGCTGCAGTGTACATAATCAAATTGAGCACAATGCCCTGTGAATGTCCAGCAATCATGCAGCGTCCACACAACAGGCGTCTGGCATTTTTTCAGGTATTCAAAAAGGATGCCGATATTCAGATAAAAGCCATGCAGATTGTGCAAGTGAATGACATCCGGCTTCAGGTCTTGAAGCTGCTGCACCAATGCCCTTGTAGCATGGCTGGAGGCCAAGGCATGCCAGCCAAGCAGCCGGGTATGCGCCTGATGAATACGCAGCGAGCACATGCTGCCAAACTTTCTCCCCCTTGCATAGCTGGAACGGCCCGTGCCGTACAGCACATAGTTGTCAATCCCAGCTTCGGTCATCACCATGCTGTTGTCCACGCAAATTCTGCCTGTGCTGCCTTGCCCGCACACACTATTGATCTGCACAACTTTCAGCAACGTATGCCACATCCTTCTCAAACAGTGAGCTGATTGTATGGTAAAAGGTCTGCTGTATTTTTTCCCGGCTGTGGTTTTTGCTGCCTAACGCAAATGCTTTTTCTCCGTATGCGCAAATCATGTCCAAATCGTCAACCAGGGCTGACAGCTTGGCATCAAGCTCCTCTTGTGAAGTTGCGCAGCATGCGGCATCGTTCTCCATCAAGTATTCCATGGGCGCAATGTCGGCGCAGCCAATGGCAAATATACATTTGCCGGCCTTAAAGTAATCTGTCAGCTTTGTGGAGAAAGAAAGCCTGGCCTTTTTCCTGCCTTCGCCCAATATATCCTCAACAAACAATAAAATATCCGCCTGCTGCTGCAAATCAAGCACCGCCTCCTCCGATACAGCCTCATGGACATGTACGAAGCTGCCCAGCGCAGCTGCCTGATGGGCAGAGATTTCGGTCTTTGTGTACACATCCAGCACAAGCCTGTCCCCTTGGCGATTGATTTTGCTGATAGCCTGGGCCAGTATTTGCAGGGTGTTCATCCTGCCAATTGCCAGGTTCCCGGCATACAGCATGCGAATGGGATGCTGCGGGGTGTAAGGCGTCCACTGCCCATGACCCAGGTCAATGGGTTTTGTTAAAACCACGCTTTCAATACCGAATACCGCATCGCACTCCCGTTTCATTTTCGGGCTGATGGCAAAAAACGCATCGCAACACTTCACCGTCTTTTTCACACTTCGGCGCTGAAAAAAGCGAAGCATGCGGTGTCCAAAGCTTTTGGAAGGCAGGTTGTAGGTAAAGTTGTCATCCCAGAAATAGCCGATGACTTTTGCCCTAGTTCTACGCGCCATGTAACGGTTGATGCGGTTAAAGTGCATGTACCCTTCCAGCGGGAACATAATGACCTCTGGCGAAAAATCATCCAGGAACCCATCCAACTCCCTGGTTTTCCACCTGCCCAATCGCCATGCCATTTCCCTGGCCATCAGCATAATCACGCTGCGCCTGCCGCCATAGTGCGAGTACCTGGCCTTGGTTTTAGCAAGATTGGCGGCATCCTCCAGGTCCGGGGCAAGGTCAGATCCCGATAAAAGCTTTCCGGTTTTAATGCCCCTATGAAAAACGCTCCGGACAACGCTGCTTTCAGAGATTTTGAAGTATCGGCGGCATGTGCTGCTGTTGGGGATTTCCTCGCGGATGTACAAGTTGGCCACCAGGCTGGTGTCATACCTTTCCAACAGCCTGGAAAAGGTATTGGCGCCAATCTTGTCATTCCAGCAGTCAACCGTGGATATCAGCACACGCTTATCCATACATTCAACCATCCTTACTCGGCACGGACCGTTTGAATCAGCCCCAGGCGGTTTTCCATCAGCTTGCTGCAAAAAACCTTGCTGTCAAACTTTTCTCTGGCCAGCGCAATCCCGTTTTCCCCAAAGCGTTTGCACATCTCCGGATTCTTGATCAAGCGAAGGACCGCAGCTTCAATGGCTTGGGCATCTTTGATGGGGATGACATACCCTGTATGTCCGTTCACCATCCCCCCCACCGGCCCCGGATACTCCGTAACAACCACCGGCACACCCATTGCTTCCGCTTCCACCACTGACATGCCAAAGCCCTCCCGGTAACTGGGCAGTACAAAGATATCCATGGCGGCTATGTGCTTTTCCACATCGGCTACACGGCCAGTTTTAATTATGGCTTCCTCACTGTAAAAGTAATGAAGCCACAAAGGCGCAATGGTATCCTCCTTTTCAATGGGCCCTACAAACAACAGCTTCAGCCGCGGCTCCTCTTGCCTGAGCTTTTGAAAAGCCTCAAACAGCTCCTGACACCCCTTATCCCTTCCCAACCTTCCCACAAAACCAAGCACGATATCGCCTTGGTCAATACCGTACCTATGGCGGATCTCTTGGGCATAGTCACTGCGCAGCTGAAAGTCGTACCTTGAAAGATCTACACCTTTGGCGCTGCCGTTCCATATGACTTCGCTCTTTTTTTCGCTGTAGAGCCGATCCTTGCGGCAGTATTCCAGATTGCCGTAGCTGTCTGGCTGAATGTTCGTGGACAAATGGCAGATTGTCTTTTCCATCAGGCGGAGCAGGCGCCTTTTTAGCCCTGATGCGGATACAAAAACCATGCCCCACTGGCAGTACAGCCGAACCTTGATACCCGCTAGGAAGGCGGCAACGGCAGCATAAAAGCTAGCATTGGGTGTGGAATACTGTACAAGGTCAAATTGCTCCCGCCGAAAGATTTTGTACAGCGCCCACAAGGAAGAAAAGGATCCGCGCAGTTTGATGCCCCTGGGAATCTGGATGGATACAGCTTGTACATGGGGATACCTTACCATAAGCGACTGTGCATAGGTTTCCTCCATGTTGCATATCACCGTAACATGGATGCCGGCCTTAGCATATGCGTCAAGAAAAGGCACCACCCAATTTTCAATGGAGCTTCCCATGGTGGTTACAATGCAAATCCTGCTAGGCATAGATTTCATCTGTTTCCTTCAATAGATTTGTATACACCAACTGAAACAGCCGCTTGTCTGCTTCATCCGATACAAAGGCGTTATGCGGCGTTATGATTACGTTTTCCATGTCCCACAGGGGGCTGGTCCCTGGCAGCGGCTCCTGCTCAAACACGTCCAGAACCGCCCCCAGCAGTTTCCCGCTGGACAGTGCGGCCGCAAGGGCTGCTTCATCCACCAAACTGCCCCGTGCGATGTTCACAAAAACTGCATTGTCCCTCATCTTGTCAAAGTGCGCCTTGCCAAACATCCCCTTTGTATCGCTTGTCAATGGCAGCGAAAGAATCACCGCATGGCTTACATGGAGTATGTCATCCATGTCCGAAAGTGGATACATGCAAGTGTAGCAATCATCCTTCCTGGGCTGCACATCCAGCCCAAACACCTGCATATCAAAAGACCTGAGCCGCTTTGCGATCTCAGTGCCTATGCTGCCTGCGCCCACGATGCAAGCTGTCTTTCCGCAAAGCTCCATTAGCCCCCGGTGCTTTTCCCACCTGTGGGACTGCTGGTTTTTATCAAAGTAGCGCGTCTGTCTGTACAGCTGCAATAGGCCGCATACAACAGATTCCGCCAGCGGCTTGCTGTACACTCCCTTGGCGGGAAAGAGCATAATACGCCTTGCGGCGATCTCTTCCGCCGGAACCCTGTCACAGCCGGCGCTGGTCAGCTGAATCATTCTCAGGCTGATGAACTCAGAAAGCGGCTGATGTAAAAACAATCCGTTGCACACCACCGCTTCATAAAGCTCAGGATTTTTCACCCTGACCGACTCATCTGGGTGGTATGTCACCTCCAACCCGGCCGCATTTAGCAGTCTTAGCCCTTCGCCTTGCAGTTTTAATGCCCCCGTCACAAGCACTTTCATACGCTGATTCTCGTCATTTCACCAATGGCCCGGCGGACACAAACGCTGATGGCCTTCTGGTTATCTGCAAACTGATTGTATGTCCACATTTTGCATTCATTCTCCCGCATGCGGATGTCTTTGACCCCATCGAAAAACCTGCTTTTGATGACACACAGATCCTTTTCTGTGCTTATATCGCAAAAGCTCCTGGATAGGATCACCATCTTGGAGCCAAGCCGGTAATGCTCCGCCAGTATATATTCAGCAGGCACCTCTCCAAAGCCAATGCGCCCAACCCCGCCAAACCCAAAGATATGTCCGGCCTCCTGAATCTTTTTGCAAATACGCTCCACCGTACCATCACACAAAAGTTCAAACATGAAGATTTTGTTATAGCTGATGTGCAGGTCATTGAGGCCTATGTGTATTTCATCAATGCCCTTAAGCCGAAGCACATCATCCAGAATACCGACAGCCTCCTTAGTTTCCAACAGCAGCATGCATTTCGCCCTGTCATTGACCTGATTCAAAAATACATCCACTTCACTCAAGCTCTTCCACATGGGGAGCATGATGATGTCAGCCCCATTGTCAATCACCGCATCAATCTCATCCCTTGATCCGGCATAGATGGGGTTGATCCGCACAAGCAGCTCCGCCGAATGCAGTACAGAGCGGACCCTGCAAATGTCCTCAACGGCGTGATGAGACTTGACAGAATTCAAATGACCTTGCCGCTCCTGCTTGCCAACGGTTTCAAGGTCAATAAAAATCCTGTCAACACCCGCATCCTGCGCAAGGGCAGCCACCTGCGGCATATTCGTGATGTACATCAACTTCAGCGGCATTATTTTGCGATACTTTCTTTCTGTAACATTTTTGAAGCAGCCGGCATGTTCTCAAGCTCCGCCGTATGTTTCGTTTCGGCCACGGTGCTTGATACGTTTACATTGTCCATGTTCAGCAGCACCTTCATCACAGTGGCAGCGCAAATCCGGACATCCAGCCAAAAGGAAACATGGCCCGTATACCACACATTCAGTGCAATACGCTGATTCCACTCCACCGCTTTCCTTCCATGAATTTGTGCCCAACCGGTTACCCCTGGGCGCACAGCAAACATCTGCCGCTGCTCCGGGCTATAGTCCTTAATGGGCCAGGGATGATATGTCAGGGCAGGCCTGGGGCCGACAAAGCTCATTTCCCCCTTGAGGATGTTAATCAGCTGCGGCAGCTCATCCATGCTGGAAGCCCGAAGAAATCTACCCACCCTGGTCACCCTTGCATCGCCCTTCATGGAAAACACGCCGCTTCCCACATGCTCTGCGCCAACATGCATGGACCGAAGCTTGTATAACATAAACGGCTTTCCCCAAAGCCCCAGCCGTTCCTGGCAAAAAATCACCGGTCCCTTTGAATCGATCCGAATCAGCAGGGCGGCCAGGAGCATAACAGGCGATAATACAATCAGCCCCAGCAAGGAAAAAACAACATCCAACAGTCGTTTCAGGTATTTTGAATACATAACCTGCTTCCCTTCGCTTATGATGGTGCCCTCACGGCTCCTGGCCTAACTATGCGCCCACCGCCACCTTTTGCGGCACTGTACTTTCCTCCGGATGGTAGGTCGGCAGCATTTCCAGCAACGTCTGACGGACATAGCCATCGTTGCGCTCCGCGGCATGGCTCAAAATATCGATCTGCCCGGAGAGCAGTTCGTCATCCATGGAAACAGGCGGGGCGATGAAAATCTTGTCGTGGGCCGTGCGCAGCATCCCATCCTTCTCCTGGTCCATCAAAAGCTCCTCATACAGCTTCTCCCCAGGACGAAGGCCGGAAAACTCAATCATGATATCCACATAGGGTTCATAACCGTAAAAGCGGATAAGCTTTTCAGCCAAATCCAATATTTTCACCGGCTCACCCATATCCAAAACAAAAATCGCACCGCTTTTTGCAATGCCGCCGGCTTGCAAAACCAGCTGCGCCGCCTCCGGGATGGTCATAAAATACCGGGTGATCTCCTTATGGGTAACAGTCACCGGGCCGCCCTTTTTGATTTGGGATTCAAACAAGGGAATGACGCTGCCATGGGAGCCCAGCACATTGCCAAAGCGAACGGCCATGCATTTCATGTCTGTCTTTTCAGCAAAGGATTGTATCAGCATTTCGGTAATGCGCTTGGTGGCGCCCATAATGTTGGTAGGGTTAACCGCCTTGTCGGTGGAAAGCTGAACAAAGCGCTCCACGCCATGGGCACTGGCGGACTCCAGCACATTCAGGGTGCCGATGACGTTGTTTTTCACTGCTTCCGCCGGGCTGTCCTCCATCAGGGGGACATGCTTGTGGGCCGCTGCATGGAACACCACCTGCGGATGCCAGCGTTCAAACACCTCATCCATCCGGCGGCGGTCCCGTATGGAACCGATGAGTACCGTTGCCGGTACATCGGGACCGTATTGCTGCTTGAGCTCATTGAGCAGCTCATAGGCGCAGTTTTCATATACATCAAATATTACTAGATGCCTTGGCTGAAAGCGCATAACCTGCCGGCAAAGCTCCGAGCCGATGGACCCGCCGCCGCCAGTAACAAGCACCGTTTTCCCTGTCAGGTAGGCACTGATGTTGTTCATATCCAGCTCCACTTCCTTGCGCGACAGGAAGTCGGAAATATTCAGCTCCCGAACATGAAAATGATCCACCGTCTTTGTCACATGCTGCGGATATGTCATGATCCGCACCTTGCACCTGATGCTGTTGCAAAGAGCGATTAGGCTAGCCATGGCCTCTCCCTCCAGCGATGGGATGGCAATGATGATTTCCCTGACACAGTACTCCTTCACCAGCCGGGGGATGTCTTGAGTCGTACCCCGAACAGGTACATTTTGAATGCGAAGGTTTCGCTTGGCTTTGTCATCATCCACAAAAAGCACCGGCCCTGTATGTATGCCGCTCCTGCGCAGATACGCTAGTGCATAGGTACCCGCAAACCCAGCGCCGACAATCATCACCGCGCCGCGCTCCGGTTCACATCCACACCCTTTTTCCCGGCGAAAGCAGAACATGCGCCAGCAAAAACGCATACCGCCGGAAAGGATCAACGTCATCAGGCCCGTGAGCATCAGCACCGCCCTGGACATGCGCCAGGCAGGCAACTCATTGAGCACCAGGGTGAAAATCGTACCCAGTGCTGCGCACAGGGCAAGGCGGAGCATTTCCCAAAGCCCGGCATAACGCCACATGGTCTGGTATATGCCTCCGGCGGCATAGGTCAGCATGTACAATCCTATGACCCATGAGATGCGCTCATCCCTTAGCATTGCTTGTATGGTGCCGACATCGCTTTCGTATCGCAGCAAAGCACCCAGCCTAATGGATACCAGAACCAGAAAAACATCCAGGGCCACCAATGCTATTTTTCGCATCCAGGCCCCGGTTTTGTGGGAATATGACAGCATGATTGACTTCAGGATCCTTTCTTGCAAATATGCGTCTGATAAATTGCTGGTTTACCCCAATGCATAACATCCATTCGTTTCCTTTGGTACAACCCAGTCAAAGGCCATCCATACGCTGCGGACAATCCCCTCAAAGGTGAACTCAACATTGGCACGCCGCCTTTGCTTGTTGACACTTTTGATCACGCCCCCCAGATCCTTCATGGGGCCTTCCACCACCACGATTCGCTCACCCACCCGAAGGGCCTGGGATTCCCGAATGACACCGTCGTATGCAAGAATCCAGCTGGCAACCTCTGCATCCCGTCCGTACAGCTGGCGCTGCCCGGACCCGTAGGCCAAAATCCGCTGCATATGGTGCACACCAAAGACCTTATTGAGCTCCATGTCATGGGCATACAGGAATACATAACCAGGAAACAGCACCTGTTCCTTACGTGCTGCCGTACTGCCCTTCCATTCCAGCCGGACCAGTTTCGGCGCCAGGGCGACTAAGCCAGTGGCCTGCCGGATTTGGCGGGCGACTCCTTCCTCCCTGCCAGCAGCACATTGCAGGCAATAGCTTTGGCAGCTTGTTTCCATGGCATCTCCCCCTTCCTTACGTAAAGCAAATGAATACATAAAGTAAAAAACATAATGCTTCGCCATTCTTGCCCCAAAGATGGGGAAGACTGTTCAAAAAAAGATGTGCGCCGCCGCTGCTGTCAGACATACCGTACAGGCCAGCCCGCTGTGGCGTTTGTTGATTAATACGTTGATAGGCCGAATTTGCTTTTCGCTAAGCTGTGCTCCTTGGGCAGATGACCCTGAAGCTTTAAAAGAACTGCTTGCATTTGCTTAAAATCCTGGGGGGTATGGGCATCGGAGGCGATGTAGTCCATCCAGCCCAATCGTTTTAACTTTCCTGCCGTGCGCCGCTCCACATCCCAGGGCGGCTTGAGAAATGCACGCGCACTAACCTGTATTCTACAGCCGATTCTCCTGATTTTCCCAACAATCTCCGGATGTTCCTGTATATACACATAGCGTTCCGGGTGTGCAATCACCGGCTCATAACCCGATTGCACAAGGCACTCCAGCACCCGATTCCAATGGGGAAACAAATGGCGGCTGTCCAGCTCCAGCAGTATGGCATTGGTACCGGAAATGCAAAATTTTTTAAGCTCAGGGAAAGGCACATCCAACAGCACCTGATAGAACATTTCATACCCCATCAAAAGACTGATGCCTGCCTCGTATGCATGGGGCTTGAGCCAGTTATAGGCATCCGTGATGCTGGCGAGATTCTCCATCTTTGGCTTCAGGTGCGGTGTCGCCACAAGGATATCTATACCGGCATCCCGCGCAGCAGCCAGCATCTGAAGCGACTGCCTGTGAGTCTGGGCACCGTCATCCACCCCAGGCAGTATGTGCGTATGAATGTCCAACATGTGCGCACCTCTTTAACACAAATTATGCCTTTTGCACCGACTTTTTAAAAGCAGCATGCGATTCCTTTTTATCTGCTTTGGTAACATGCTTCTTTCCATAATACTGCCGGTGGGACTTGGGATGATCGACAAAGTTCAATGCTGCTCCCAGTATGTTGGCATTGGCCTTATGAAGCTGGTCCACCACATCCCTTACCGTTGAGGAGTCTGCCATGCCACATCCCACCACCAGCAGCGAAGCATCCATTTTATTGGCCAGCGCCGCCGCATCAATAAACAAGCCCAAGGGTGGTGTATCAAACAAGATCAGGTCATATAGCCGCTTGGCGTTTTCCAAAAACTGATTGAACACCTCATAGTTTACGATTTGTGATACGGAGGCCAGGCTATGACGGGAATCGATAAAATGCAGATTGGGATTCCCGGTTTTGCAAATAATATCATCCATCCTGCAATGGCCTATCATATAATCGAAAAGGTCGTAACGGCACCGGGTTCCCAGGTACTGCCCGATGCTTGGGTTTCGTATATCCATATCTACAACCAGCACATGCTTGTCAAAGTCCGCAAACACCTCTGCCAGCATCAGCAGCAGCGAACTTTTCCCTTCATCGGCAATACTGGAAGTAATCAGTATTGTTTTGGCCGGGCGGGCAATGGTGGAAAACTGAATGTTTGTCACCAGCGTTTTGATGTCTTCCGCCGTCAAAGTGGAGATACCCTTGGATAGCATCTCACCGGGCTGATGCTTTTTCAAAAACCACTTGAGATCCTTTTTGTAATTCTGTATACCTGCCAGCACCGGAAGGCCCAATGCATTTTCCACCGCATCCGCCGTCCGAAGCGTTGTATTGAGTATATCTATCGCCAGCGCCGCACCAATCGCCAGTAAAAAACCTACAATCCCCACCATCAGTGTGTTCTTCGTCCTGGCCGGACCCGCAGGAGCCGTAGGCAGCTTCGCTTTTGCCGATACTTTTACGATGATCTCAGGCATATTCTCACTTATGTATTCTATAAAGACCTGGCTTATGGTGTTGGCAGCATTCATGCACAGCTCCGGGTCATAGCCTGTAACCGACAGGTGCAGGATTCGGGAGCCGGATAACGCTTTGATATCAAACCAAAACGGAGAGAACTCGCCTTCCTTAAGATTCATCCGTTTCAATGACATTTCCATGATGTCGGGCTTACTGATCATCTCCGGAAAATCACCAGCGAACTGCTCACTGGTGGAGGGATCGTATCTCTTCTGCCCCATACTGTCTTCATAGATTAGTTGTACAAGCAGCTTGGCTTGGGCGACATATTCATCCGGCTGGCGCTGATAATAATAACCTGCGGCTAGTGTCACAAGAATGCCGAAAATAGCAATCTGCCACCATCGTTTTTGAAGGATTTTCAGGAGTTCTTTGATCGTCAGTTCCTGCATGTTTTCACTCCTTGTAACCAACTATCAGCCGCCATGGAGAAATTTTCGCTTGTCTGTGACAGTGTCATGCTCAGTATAGTCTATTTCACTATTCTGACAAGTGAAGAAGATTAGCCTATTTTAAAGGAATTTGGGCTATTGCTTGAAGTTATCACCATATCACCTACCATGGTCCGGCGGCCCTTATTCATATTATTCTCCATAGCATGGTGTTTATACACTTTATTGGTTTATCATCCCATTTATATTGTATTTCATAGGCCGATGCTCTACCCTGCTTCCCCATCTCATAAAAGGCCCCCGCAAGACCATCAGCCTTAACGGGGGCTATACACACTCATGGCAGATGCCATCCCTATGTAAAAGAGCAGGCGAAATAAGCCTATCGGAAATTTACATCCGCCTGGTTGATCATACGGTCGGTGTACCAATACTTCCCGGATGTCCAAACAGGTTTTGGCTGATCTTTAAATAAGCCGCTTAAAGTATTGCCTTGCTTTCGCAGTGCCTTTGCCGCCTTTTCCATACGCTTTGTATCGCTTGAGGACATGGAATCCGCTGCAGCATCAAAAGCTGCTGCAGCCTGATGGTATGCCAGATCAAAGCTAACCAGCGCATCTTGCTGTTCAGCACTTAACAACGCCAAACCGGCTGCGTCAATGCCGTCCCTTAGCTGCTTTGCCACCGCCAGGTACCGCAAGGGCACGAATCCATTCTCCATCAGCCACGAGGCATATGCATAGGATATGTATTGAAGTTTTGGAACATCAACGCCATAAACAGCCTGGATCACCATCTGGCGATGGTCTTGATCGGTAAAGGTAAAATTCCACCCGCCAAGTGCCCTGCGGTATTTCCCGGTGATGATATACGAGCCGGCTGAATCCACATGAATTTTTGTGGCCAGCGGCAGCAGAGCCAGCATATCCCCTGTGCTCATATTGGTATAAAACCCCTCGCCGAGACGTTGTATCGCCATGATGATGGCGGGCAGGCCTATGGGGTTGCTGGCTGCTTTTTTCAAAATGGCCAATGTCATATCCCGCTGCCGGGCCGTGCGCCCAAGGTCATTGGCGTTTGCCGTAGCATTTTTCCTGGCCCGCATATAATCCACAATCCCTTGCCCATCAAGGTGCTGCAAGCCCTTGCGGTACTTTCCAAAGTCCCCGGTATAGCTCATCTCCAGTTCAAAGTCCACACCGCCGATGGCATCCCCGATAGCTGCCATTGTCTTCATATCCACAGCACAGTAATAGTCAATCCTGATGCCGCCAAGCAGCCAGGATACCGTTTCGCTTACTTTTTGAAAACCATCTTCTGTTTTTCCTCCGCCGCAGTTGATGGCGGCGTTCAGCTTGTAAATCCCCTTGACCCCCGGCACATAAGCAAGGGTATCCCTGGGAAACGAAATCAGATCCATCCGGTTTGCATCCATATTCACAGCTACCACAAGAATGGCATCCGTATGGTAATCGCTGCCCTTTCCAGCCGCCGCATCATCTTTATCAATCCCCAGCAGAAGAATGTTTTTGATATTCTGATGAAGCTCAATGGGTGCAGTTTCCAGCTGGGGGTTAATCAGCGGATTACGGTACGTGACACCTTGCGCAAAGGATGCTGTATAGGTACATACCATCATTAGTATCATGACAGCCAATGCTTTTATCTTTATCACATTAAATCAGCCTTCCCAAACCAAATTCATCGCCAGGCATGCCAGCTGCATGGCGGCAGTAAAACCATCACCAGGTCTATCCTTGGTTATGGATGCATTCCTAAGCAATATTCTGCCAAGTGCCCTGCTCCAATGACCAATGATATGAACCGATTGAACGCAGCATGTCAGATTTGCCGTTTAGAATTTTATGCCATTTGCATATCTAGTATCTCTGCTCTGCTTACGCTTATGCTTGACAAGCACCCATATTTCCGCAGATAATCATTCATAGCACAAGCAAGCGATGACCGTAAATTTCATAGAAACCATTCTGCAAATCATGCCGTATTGAAAGCCTTAAGCGTGAATGACAAAAGATACAGAAGAAAATGAGGCAAGCACAATGGATGATCCAGCTGAAAAACGATATCGAGGCCACGCAAAATGGTTCAGACTCATCTCCAACAACATTTGTTATGGGCCCCACCCGGATGCACGAGACGAGGTCGAACAGCATCTTCGTATCAAAGCGGATGGCCGTGTCTGGCTAACCCGGTATGCCTACGGAGATGGCCGTGGGCATGTTTGTACCAGCAAGGAGCAAATCCGTATTGCACCAGATGCGGCGGAGCAAATCATGAAAGCTGTTGACCACTGCTTTACCGGCTATTCCCCACAAATGGCAACTGATGTAGGTAGGTGGTACTTGCTCCTCATGAATGAGGAAGGCGAGGAGTTTAAGCTGCATGGCTCCCTTATATGCAATTCCCAATGCTCACAAACAAAATTGTCCGTTTTGATTCGCAGTGTATTGGATATGACCGATTTGTTTGCATTTGACGGATATACTGTCAAGGATTATGTCCAACGGCTGTGCATCGATTATCATCGGATCACCAAAATAAAACCCAAGACAACGGATAATGAGGCTACGAATTGCTTCACATGGGATTATTCTGAGCAGCTTGTGATCAACCGGGCGTCCAGCACCTTAGAGCATGTTCAACATATTGGAAGCAATTGTCAGGTGAGCCGGAAGCTTTATGTCCAAGGCGGTGTGGAGAACCTGCTTGACGGCATCAAGGAAGGGTTTTTTGAAGACATCAAGGGAGAACCTGTAGATGCCATCACCGACCCTAACGATCAGAATCACTACCGGCTGACGGTTGATTTTCATAAGGCCCCTCAAAAGGTGATCATAGGCTCCTATGGAAAAGATGGGCTGCCAGTAAACTGGCCAAGCCTCATGGTAGAGATCTATTTCTTTATTCGCTTTTACGGTATGGGTGAAATACTCAATCCATCGGTGTATTCAAAGGCTAAGCGCAGGATCGGTGAACGCATCTTCCTTCATACAGTGTTTCGCGAATATGGCAAATCCTATTGTTACCTTACTGATGATAGCAGCATTGCTGTAGGCGATCATGTACTGGTGCCCGTTGGCTCCCAGGGCAAGATGTCTTATGTTAAAGTAAAGAGCATCGAGTATCTTCCGGAAGATAAAGCACCCATTCCTTTTGAGATGATTAAGCCGATTATTCGAAAATGCACCATGGAGGATTGGGAGAATCTAGATTAAATTGAAATCCTATCACAGCGTCCCTTCTGAAGGCATTTCAAACTGAAAGAACCTCCTGGAAGAAATGGGAGGGCCAAGCCCCCAAAAGTGTGCATTCCTCCGCCTGTCAGCAATAACCATTGCTTTCTTAGCCTGTCCAGTGCTATCATAAGCTCGACACAAGAACACACATTCCCATTCCCTTGGAGGCGCTCCCAATGACCAACAGGACCATACTCCATTGTGATGCCAACTCCTTTTATGCTTCGGTCTGTTGTGTCAACAGCCCCATCTACCGCGGCCTGCCATTGGCTGTTTGCGGCAATCCTCAAGCCCGGCACGGCATCGTCCTTGCCTCAACAAGAGAAGCCAAGAAAATGGGTGTCAAGGTTGGTATGGCCATCTGGCAAGCTCGGCAGTGCTGCCCACGGCTGGTGGTACAGCCGCCGGATTATCAAGAGTATATTCGTTTCTCACGCCACATGCGCAGCATCTATGAAGAGTTTACGCCGCTGGTTGAATCCTTTGGTTTGGATGAGTGCTGGCTTGATATTTCCAATCCTGGCGTCACCATCAAGGATGGCCAGCATCTGGCAGACCAGCTTCGGCGCCGAATTTCTGATGAGCTTGGTATTACCATCAGTGTAGGCGTCAGCGATAATAAGGTATTTGCAAAGCTAGGCTCCGATCTCAAAAAGCCCGATGCCACCACCGTTATCACCCATGACAACTATCAGCAGCTAGTATGGCCGCTGCCGGTGTCCGACCTTTTGTATGTCGGCCCCCAAACCACCAAAAAGCTGGCAGGCCGCTTCATAAACACCATTGGAGAGCTGGCCAACTACCCAAGCAAATCCCTGCACAGTATGTTTGGCAAAAACGGTCTGACCCTGCAAGCCTTTGCCAACGGTCTTGACCAAAGCCCTGTCATGGCCGTTGATGAGCGTGTCGCCATTAAGTCGGTAGGTAACAGCGCTACGCTCCCGCATGATGTTACCACTGTAGCAGAAGTTTCCTCTGCCATCTTTATGCTGGCTGAATCTGTGGCATCACGCCTGCGGGAAAGCGGCTTGCGCGGACGTTGTATCAGCCTGTCGGTTCGTGATGTGAAGTTGGGCATGGCCGGCTGCCAGCATACCATCGATCATGCCACCGCCCTGGCCGGAGAGATTGCCAATACAGCCCTTGCGCTTTTTAAGCAACGGTACATGGGTATGCTGCCCCTGCGCTCCATGGGCATTAGCTGCTCCTCCCTGGTGCCAGATGATGCACCTGTGCAGACTGACCTGTTTGGCAAGGTCATCCACCGGGAAAAGGAGCACGATCTTGCCAAGGCTTTAGATGATATCCGCCGCCGATGGGGCCACAAAATCATTCAGCGCGGCATCGTATTGACAGATTCCTCTTTCGCTGCCATCAACCCTGTGGCCGACCACACCATTCATCCGGTCAGTTTCTTCAACGGTCCCAAATAAGGATGTATCTCCAAGGCCCAAAGCCCATAGGCATTTTTATTTCGTGCAACTTGGGGTCAAATGATAAAGGAGGGTTTATCATGAAAGCTCCTACCTATTTGCGGGTAGACGCCACCTTTAAGCAGGATGGCACCATTGTACCAACGATGCTTTACTGGACAGACAATACACCCTACATCATCGACAAGGTACTGGATGTTCGCCCCGGAGCCAGCCTGAAGCATGGCGGTGCTGGCCTGCAATACAAGGTGCGGATACAAGGAAGGGAACGTGTAATGTTCCTGGTTTCAAACAAGTGGTTTGTGGAAGAGAGAGACCCGGCATAGCGTAAGCTAGCCGGGTCAGTGTGTCAAAAAAGTGGCTCTGCCACTTTTTTGAGTTTTTCCCTCGCTACACTGCAC
>JAEYQQ010000144.1 GCA_023409955.1 Bacillota bacterium
TAGACCACAAAATACCAAATCCAACCTGTCGCCAGGGCCGCTCTTCCTTGCCTCGGAAAAAGTCCATAACAACAGCTGCCAGCCCCAAAGGTCCCAGCATCAAGGCTTGGGGCTTGATCAAAACACAAAGCATGTATATCGGCAGCGCCTTGTCCCATTTGCGCTCCATCGCCATAATGGCTACCAGCATCAACCCCAATGCCAGCACACTGTCCACCTGGCCCCAGGCGGAGCCATTGATAATCACTGCAGGGTTGAATGCGTACAGGATAGCCAGCGCAACTGCCGCCTTAACCGGCATTTTCCTTTTTCCGATGGTATATAAAAGCCCTGCAGTCGCATTATCCGCTAAAATGGGCACCAGCTTGATATTCAACAGCCCCATGCCGTTACTTAAAGGCCCGAACCAGTTTGCAAATGCCCCATTGAGCCATAGCACGTAAAGATACGCCGGCGGATAATCGGAAAACCCGCTGTCTGCGTAAAAGTTTGCCGGGCCACTGTGAAACATGGTCCCGCCCCAAGACAGGAAGCAATTGATATCCACCTGATACCCCGGCACGATCACAGCCAGAATCACACGAAGGACAAACGCTGCCAGCAGTGACAGTACAAGGTAAGATACCATTTTTGCTTCAGCCTGTGCATTCTGCTTCAAATCTTTCTCATTCGTTTCTTTTTGAAGGTACGGCAGCATTAGCAATACAAGAACAGCAAAGCACAATGAAAGCGCAAGCAGCAAAGGCCAGGCAGGTCTTGCTTCGCCTTCGTCCCCCACCTCCCCGACATCCGCTGCTTCCTGTGCTGCTGGTTTGAACCAGTTTACTACCCGGCCATTCAAAGGCACATCACCAGTTACCTTGGTCAGGGAGACATCGTCAAACCAAGCCTTTCCGATGCTTTCCCCGCTATAGCCGCCAAGACGCGCAAATACGACGATCATACGCTGGTCAGGGCCAGTTTTACCATACATTTCCAGATCCTGCCATTGGTTATGGGTTTCGTAAATGCTGTTGGAGAATACGTATACATCCCCAATTGATAAGTTGGCGCCAAGGCCTGAATCAAGAATCCCTTCTGTTTTCACATAGCCGTGTAGCCTATATACTGTATTGGGCTCCACCGATACGTACTGGGCAAACCGGGCATCATTGGCCCCCAGGTTCTCCACCATGGCGGCTCCATTTCCCTGCCTGGCATCCTGCGTAACAGCATATTGCGTATAGCCCGGCTGGTTGATGTATGCTTCCGTATACCAGTCCATAGGCAGTCCGTTGGAATCCAGCTGCTCAAAGCTGCCGTTTCTCAGCAGGTTATTGTCAACGTTTTCCCCATAGGCCGCCAAGGGTACCAGAAGGAACATTATCAAACAGCACAATATAATATTGATGATAGGCTTTTTCTTCATGGGTTCAGGCTCCTTATCTAAGGTTCAAGCGGAAGGTCCTGGCATCACCAGGCACCGGAAAAAGCATTTTCAATGTACCTCACACCGTCATTTGTGACTTCCGCCACATCAAAACGCAAAGGCC
Source organism: Bacillota bacterium (assembly GCA_023409955.1). Lineage (GTDB taxonomy): Bacteria > Bacillota > Clostridia > Christensenellales > Aristaeellaceae > JAEWAH01. The sequence goes on from JAEYQQ010000144.1 coordinate 1,533, forward strand.
TGGAGAACTGATTGGTCTTAAGAAGGTATTGCCCAGCTGCTGCCAGAATGCTGCGCTGCTTTTTGACAGTGACAGCCTCCAAGCCAGCACCAGGATAGCTCCGTAAGCGGTATTTCACTTCTACAAACACCAGCAGCGGCCCTGACTCAACAATCAAATCCACCTCGCCGCCAGGTGCACGAAAATTTCTCTCCACCAATGCATAACCCCGGTCCAATAACCAGTGAAGGGCTTTCTCCTCCCCGATCCTGCCCTTTACCCCTTTTTCCGTCATATGAAGTTACCGATAAAGCTCTTTCGGTGAATAGGGCATGGGCCATGGGCTTTAAGCGCTGCAATATGCTGTGCTGTGCCATATCCCTTATGCTGCCCGAATCCATACTCGGGATACAGTTCATCCATCGCTTGCATCTGGCGGTCTCTGGTGACCTTTGCCACAATGCTGGCGGCAGCAATGGAATAACATATCGCATCACCGTGAATAATCCCTTGCTCACGGCCATGAAGCCCCAGTCCCTCCAGCGCATCAATCAAAAACAAATCCGCTGGTACATCCCTGGCTGCCTTGCGAATGGCTTCCTTGGTAGCATTGAGAATGTTGATTTGGTCGATCTCCTGCGCCGTTGCCTCACCCACACCAACATACAATGCCGTATGTATAATCTCATCGTAAACAATATCTCTGCGCTTGGATGACAGCTTTTTGCTATCATCCACCCACTCTAGCAAAGGCTTGGCAGGCATTACCACGCAAGCGGCTACCACATTGCCTGCAAGCGGCCCCCTGCCTGCTTCATCCACCCCAGCAAAAAGAACGCCTGATGCCCAAAGGGGCTCATCTGTCCGAATCAGTTCCGCCAGCCTCTGCTGCCGCTTCATCCTGTGCAGTCTCCTTCGCCTGTGTATGAGAATCTCCGTTGGCACGTATAGACAAACGGTTGGGCGCTGCCTTTTCATTCTTTGCCAGCTCTAGTGTTATTCGCCCCAGCTTGCCGGCACGGAACTCATCCAGCACCACGTTGGCGCCCCGTTCCACATCCGCCACGCCGCCCTTCATCAGCCACCCCCGGCCACGGCAGACAGCCTCCAAAAGTTCCAGCCCTTTCAAAGAAGTATCTGTAAGCTTGAACCGTTGGGTTATTGCATCAGGCGCAACAGCACTCATATCCTCCAGTAAGCGTATGGCCAGCATCGGCACATCCACCACCTGATCCCGTATGGTACCAATATAGGCAAGGCGCCTGGCAGCCAGCTGGTCATCCAGCCTGGGCCATAACATACCTGGTGTATCTAATAGCTCAAGATAGGGTGTTACCTTTACCCATTGGTTGGACCGGGTAACGCCAGGTCTATCCCCCACCTTGGCGATGGCTCCGCCATTGATACGGTTAATAAGGGTGCTTTTACCCACATTGGGTACACCCACCACCATCACACGAACCGTTTTACGCATGCCCTTTTGGGCTGCACGCTCCACCATTTCGCTGGCTGCGTTCTCAATCAGCGTTAAAACATCCTTGGCCCTACCGCCGGTGGATACATAGGAATGGGCAGCTATCCCTTGATTCTTAAAATGCCTGATCCAAGCCGCAGTCTCATTGGGATCAGCCAAGTCAGCCTTGTTTAAAAGCAGCATGCGCTTTTTATGCTGTATCATCGCATCCAAGTCAGGATTGCGGCTGGCATGAGGCAGGCGAGCATCACACAATTCCACCACCACATCCACCCTGATCAGTTGATCGCCAAGCAATCTCTTGGCACGCGCCATATGTCCAGGATACCAATTAATTTCCACGGAAGGCTCCTTCCATTATATGGGTTACAGTCCCGTTTTTTATTTCCTTTTAGTAATACCATTCTTTTTCCCAAAAGGCAAGCAAATTTTTCCCCTCTTTCAGGCTACTTATCCAACAACAGTGCCAATCGGCTGCTTCATAAAACCGGTCAAATCCAAAAACAGCTGATTAAAATGCCATACACTTACGCAAGTGCTATGCTACTTTTCAACACACAAAAATACCCCCACGCTTATGCATGGGGGCATTGCAATGCCAGATTGTTTATGCTTTTTACTCAGCAGAATATGTAACCGCTTTTCGGTTATCCAGTATGCTGATAAAGGTCTTGCCCCTTTGCAGCTTCAGTTCATTGCCATCCTGATCAAAGAAAACGGTACGCTGGTCCATGGCGGTGCGCCTCCAGTATCCCGGTATATAGCGGCCGCCGATAAAGATATCGGCATTGCCCATGCCTACACCCTCTGTTACAGGCCGCTCAGCTACGTCTTTATAATAGATAACGTCCATACGCTGAATAATTAGGTTTGCAAAGGCAAGCTGCTCTCCATTGGCTTTATCCACATAGGGTTGTCCAGCAACATAGCGCAGATAAACATTGTTTAGTGCATCATAAACAAATTTGGACGAATAGGTATCGCTGGACTGGTCAATGGCAACCGTGTTAGCAATATCGCCTGTTTCCGGCAAGTCATCTGTAAACAGGAAAGGCCTTGATGGCGCCTTGAAATCCTCCGGAATCAACCCCTGCATGGCCAACACGTTGGCATCTACGTTGTGGGGGCTGACAAGAGAAGACACGCGTGTATAATATTTCTTCCAGGGTCTGCTATTACTGGCAGTGCCATCAAACAGGACCCCCTTTTTGTCGGCCTTGGTTTTACGAAAGGCCGTAGCAATGCTGGTGCCATCAGAAGGTTGTCCCCCATAATACAGGAATCCGGCATCCCACTCTTCTCTGATTTCTACATGTGTAATCCGCGCAGAACGCACAGGGCCGACACTTTCAGGAATCACGTCACTAAACAGAAAGGATAGCCTTGTATAGCCAGCCTTGTGCAGTGGTGTCTCATAAATAATGTCTGCCTGGCTGGCACCCCAAGGTGCACGATTGCCAATGCCTCCGTCACTATTGTCAATCTGCACAAGCATGGGCAGGTATGTACCTTCCCAGGGCAAACCAGTCGTTGGGCTTTCGCCAGGAATCTGCGGGTTCACAGGAAATTTTCCATCAACGAGCAAGGCGCTGACATCGATTTTTCTGTCCTTTTGCCTTTTGAGCACCGTACTCTCGGCAGATGCCACTGTTGTTGCAGCTGACATAACGACTAGAACAACCAGCAGCAGACTTAAGAGCTTTTTCATAGCAAACTCCTCCAAATGAATATGAATATCAATAAAAAGGCCATGGCATATCAAAAGCACCCAATCAGTTGGATGCTTTCCATCATCTTAACACTTTTTTAAAAGAAATACAACATTTATGTCTAAATGGATGGTGCCAATTTTACCCTATAAGAGATAAGTTCATAAATACAACTTCTGTCTTGAAGCTACTTCTAGCAAATAATATAGAAACATTTTTTTAAAAGGCATATACATTTAAAAAAATATGGTATAATCTTTTCATCATTCGAAAGTTGTTTCAAGTGCACCTTCTGGTTTTGTATTGTCCAGCAACTAAACACAGGGCCATTTGCAACGACGAAGCTTGATCGAGAACTGGACAAAAAAATCAGGAGGTATTTCCATGTACACCGACAAAACCCTGGTCTGCCGTGATTGTGGTGCCGAATTCGCATTTACCGCCTCAGAACAAAATTTCTTCGCCGAAAAGGGCTTCACCAACGAGCCTACCCGTTGCCCCTCCTGCAGGGCCAGCCGTCGTAACAGCGGCGGACGCAATGACAGAAGCAGCGCTCCCCGCCAGATGCATGATGCCGTCTGCGCAGGCTGCGGCCGCAAAACGCAGGTTCCCTTCCAGCCCCGCGGCGACCGTCCCGTATATTGCCGTGAGTGCTTCGACAGGCAGAACTCCCGTTATTAAATCAAAAACAAGATGGCCCCTTGCCAAGCGCAAGGGGCATTTCTTTATTGGTCCAATATCAAGCAACAAATATCAGCATCAAATAATGAAACTAATTCCCTCGGCATCTTCCCCTAAGGGAAGGTATGCCGAGGGCCTTTTAGAACGTAGTGCTGTGCATCAACTTATGGTTCATTTGTAGCAGCCATTGTTTTGACAAAGGGTTGGAGCAAGAAGCATAGCTGTCCAAATCCTTGCGTGAGCATATTCATCACCAAGGATGGATGTCAGCAAGTATCTAACGTCAAGTGTCGGCGCGCACATAGCAAGTCCGGCATAACGTTGAATGGCACCGAGCTCACCCTGTATGGCCGTTGAAACATCCCTTCTGAAATCTCCCGTTGCAGGCGGGCAATCAGGCGGTGCTGAAACGGGCGGAGGGCAAATGCCCAACAGCGATGCCTGCAAGCGAGCATGTCCGTACTCATCACCCACAATGCTCATAATCAGCTCGCGCAAAAGGTTATTCGGCGCTTCATTTGCGATCTGTGCATAAAAGCCTGCATCACAAATTTCATCTTGGATGGATGCCTCAAGCTGTCCACGATAATCATCACAAAGGTTTGTACTCATACCTTCACCTTAATTCATTCGTTGATAACGGATGTTCATGCCGTCGCAATTCATCCGTCACTTTCATTCTACGCGCAGTGAAGGTTTGTGTTCCCTATATCAGTTCCGCCGCATTTGCATGTAAAGATCAACGCCAAATATCCTCTGGCAAAGCTGAGATTTGATCAATAATCTGCCGCAATGCAGGGGTCATACGGTTTTCCATCCATGCCACACCAATACGGATTGGCCTGTCCAGCTGCATTGGTACATATTTTAGATGCTCATCACGCACTAGTGGAATATTGGTTATTGCTACACCGCCATCCTGCCTTAAATGTGGTATCGTCTGCATAAAGGTTAGATTTGCAAAGACAGTAGTTGACAGTCCATGCTTGGCGAATATTTCACGAATTGTCATTGGAAATGCTGTACTGTCCTGATACCAATATATTTTCTCCTCCTTTAGATCAGTTGGTGTCAACACTGCTTTGGAAGAAAGCGGGTTGTTCCGATGCATACAAGCATACGCTTTCCCGCTGAAAAGAACGCGTTTTTTTACGTTCGGACAATCCAACTCAGGCAAATCGACATCTGTAAAGATCAAGTCAACATCTCCATGGACAAGCTGTTCCTTATGCTTTGGCGGTGTTTCCAACAACATGGAATGCAACACAATATTGCTTTCCTCATTTTCCATGCGCATGATGGCAAGATAAGCATTGCATTCCCCTTGCAGCATAACATCCGGAAAGCCTATCGTAATGTTGCCTCCCCTGTTGGAGAAAGCCAACATTGCTCCATAAGCATGGTGAAAAGCATCATACAGAAATTGTGCCTCCGGTATGAAAGCATGCCCTGCTTGTGTAAGCGTAGCATTTCCTTTATCACGGTCAAAGAGTGTTACACCTAGTTCTTCCTCAAGACTTTGAATACGATGTGTTACCGCAGGCTGCGTTAAAAAAAGAGACCTTGCTGCACCAGAAAAACTACCGCAGCGGCTAACGATAAGAAAAGTCTTTATTTGTATTTCGTTCATAAAAAGCTCCTCTCACGTTTATTATACCATAAAAGATTTTTATAGCCAGATAGATTATACTTAATTGACAGATAATTAACAAATCACTATAATGCAATAAGGTTTTACATCAGCCCAAATTAATTTACAAAGGAGAAATGCCCCATGAAGAAAATCGTTTCTATTGCATTATCCCTTCTCATGGTATGCCTGCTTGGTGTGGCATCTGCCGAACTTGTTGATACCTATTCCAGCGCTTCCTTAACCAAAAGCTTTATTCAAGGCGATGAACTGACCACTGTTGCCGAGGTTCTTGCAGTCAGCGGTGCTGATATTGCTACGAAGGCCCAAGCAGCAGCTCCTGATTATGTACGCATGTACGATAAGCATGTCTTGATCATGTCTGTTAATCCTGATGGTTGCGCCGGCATGTCTACCATCGGCTACTGGCGCTATGTAAATAACCGCGAAGGCACAGCACCCGTTGTTATTAATGCCGGCGACTGGGAGTTCAACGGCCGCGCCGAAGGTTTGGATCAGGTAGTTATCCAGCTCACCGAAGGCCAGAACGCCCTGAACCTATATAACGCGGGTATCGGCGGACGTGCAAGCATCTTGGTAACCTTGGACAGCGGCTCATATCTGCTGCACCTGAACATCACCGATATCCATGTGCAAGAGTTCAGCAAAGCTGCTTATGATGCTGGTGAGTTCGCAAGCGGTTACTCCGGTGCCGACCGTGAAGCAGACTCCTATTACTTCATTTTCGATGTATTGAACATTGAAAAGTGTAGCGGTTTGCTGTTCTAAATCAAATCCCCAAAGCTTCCTGCAGACATAGCAGGAAGCTTTTTTCATGTCTTTTCTCACCTGTTCCTTCTATTTTATATTCTGTTAGGTCACCACCATCCACCCAACAAAACAAACCGCTCGCTTCCGATATGCAGAAGCGGGCGGTTTCTTTATATCTTCAGGATGGTGGTTACTTGATAGACCCTTCCACCATGCCCTTGATGATATATTTTTGTGCAAAAAGGAACAGCACAATGATCGGCAGCATAGCCAGCATGGCACTGGTCAAAATTAGATCCCACTGCTTTAAATACGAACCTACGAAGGATGTGACCGCCAGCGGTATCGTCTGTACAGAGCCATTGGATCCCAGTACCAATAGCGGCAGCAGGTAATCGTTCCAAATCCAAATACCATTTAGGATCAGCACCGACACGGCTACTGGCTGCAGCAGGGGCATCACAATGCGGAAAAACACGCCTGCCTGGCCGCAGCCATCGATCGTCGCCGCCTCCTCCAACTCCATAGGCACTCCCTTGATGAAGCCGTGGAGAATGAATATGGACATGGAGCAGCCAAACCCAAGGTATGCAAACACGATACCCTGGTAGGTGCCTAAAAGAGGCACACCGCTGAATGTGCCCACAATGCGCAGCCACCTTACCAGCGGAAACATGACCACCTGAAAGGGAATGACCATGGCTGCCACAAAGGCCATGAAGATCAGCGTGGACCACTTTGTCTTATTGCGCACCAGTACCCAGGCGCACATGGAAGAGAAGAGCAGGATCACCGCCAGGGAGGAAACTGTGATAATCACCGAATCGATAAACGCCCCGAAGTAATCGGTGGTAGGGTTATTGAAAATCGTGACAATGTTCGTCCATACCTGACCCCAGTTTGTGGGCCATGATACAGCGCTGTAAATGATCTCCTTGGCGGTCTTGGCGGAGTTCATGACTACCATCCAGAAGGGCAGCATGAAAATAAGGAAAAGAAGAATGCCTGCCGCCTCCACCAATATCCTTTTCACCTTCCGGGAGGTGCCGCTTTTAGCGCCGGCAGTTGTAAGCTTGGTAGGGCTTGCCTTAACGCTCATTACATCTCCACCTCCTTGCGCTTGTTAAAGTAAACCTGCACCAAGGAAAACACTACTAGCACCACAAAGAACAAAACCGCTTTCGCTTGCGCTTCTGCCATCTTGTTGGAGCCATTTGCAGTAACATAAATGTCCATGGCCAAAAGCTGGCTGGCCTTGACTACACTTCCTGCAAAACGTGTACTTGGCCCGCCATTGGTCAGCGTAAAGTTCATATCAAATTGCTTAAAGGAATTTGTCAGCGTCAGAAATAGTGATACCGTAAAGGCATTGGCCATCATGGGCATCAGAATACGCCGAAGCCGTTTAAAGTAACTGGCACCATCCACCGAAGCCGCTTCCATGATGCTGGCCGGTACCGACTGGATAGAGGCCACATAGATGATCATGATATAACCGGCATACTGCCATGTGTTGACAAAGCTCATGGCCCATATCACGGTATCAGTACGTGCTATAAATGATTTTGCCAGAAAAGGCAGCGTCTCTCCGGCCATAGTAAACACATTGTTAAACAAAAACTGCCAGATGTAACCAAGAACGATGCCGCCAATAAGGTTGGGCACGAAAAAGCCAGCGCGATATACGTTACGCAGTCTGGATTCGCCCGTAACCAATAGCGACAGGAAAAAGCTGACTACGTTAACGATCAGTACATTAATCAGCGTGTACAACACCGTAATGAGGAACGAATACAAAAACTGAGGCTGTGTAAACATGCCCCGGAAGTTCTCCAGGCCGACGAAGGTTATGTTTTCACGTACACCGTTCCAATCGGTCATCGAATAATAGATTCCCAGAAAGAACGGGCAGATGATGACCATGACGAATGCGAATAAGCAGGGAAACATAAAGGCGATGTCTATCCACAATTTCCGTTTCAATTGGTCGCTCCCCCTTTGCGGCTCGGGCGGTCCCGGCCGGCCTGCGGCATGATATGGAAAAAAGGGGGGAACCGTTTACGGCTCCCCCCGTGCCTTGTTAATTACAGAGTGGGGATCTTTGCGATGGCATCCGTCAAGTCTTTGATCAGTACATTGACGTCGCTGTGGTCCTGGGCGAACAGGTCGAATATGGGTCCAAGCACGTTTTGGCCGGTGCCATCGGGCATGGTGCCAAAGCGCCAGTTGTAGTTGCCGCCGGCAGCACTGGCTTCCACCAGGGCAGCGGAGAATTGTCCGGTGGGCTTCAAGGTTACATTCTTGAACGCGGGCACCATGCCAGCCTGGTTTACCATATAATCAGCGCCTTCATCAGAAGTAGCCATGTAATCCAGGAACGCCAAGGCAGCCTTCTGCTCTGCTTCCGAAGCGCCGCTATTCAGGCAGTACCAGCTGGGAGCGGCCATAAACAGACCACGGGTCTCCTGCTTGTCAGTGAAGCAGTGGGAGATGTAACCCATCTTGAAGGTAACGCCCAACTGTTTCATGTTCGGATCCACCCAGTTCCCCTGGTGAACGAACGCGGTCTTCTGCTGCGCAAAGGAGGATACCTGCGCATCATAGTTGCCGTTGGTCAGAATCTCCTGGTCCGCGTAATCAAACAGCAGCTTCACATAGTTGCTGTATTCAGCCAGGCGTTCTTCATCAACTTCGCCTTTAAGCAGCTTATCCAGCACGGTTGTATCGTTGTAATCCAGACCGCCGGCCAGGTAGGCATTGAAGTTATGGTTTCCGGTAACCCACCACATGCCGCCAGCAATGGAGGTAGCCATGGATACTACGGCGTCCAGGCCCAGTTCAGCTTTCATGGAATCGATTTTTTCAAAGGCAGCCTTCACAGCGGAGAAGGTTGTAAGGGTTGCGGGATCGATACCAGCCTTGGCAAGTATGTCGGCATTGTAGCCCAAACCGAAGCCCTCTACAGCAACAGGGAAGCCAACCGCTTTGCCGTCTTCACTGACATAGGCAAAGTCTGTGTTTTTAACCCATTCGCCAGCGGACATGTCTGCCATGTTGTCTTTCCACACATCGTAGCCACCCTTACCCTCAATGTTAAATAGGGTGGGCATCTGGCCGGCCTGCAGCTTGGCCTTCAAAGCAGCGCCATAATCCGCGCCGCCGCCGAAGGTTTCCACCTTCACAGTCACACCGGGGGTCGCATCGGAATACGCCTTGGCAAAGGCCTGCAGTGCGGAATCGATTTCCACCTTTAATTGGAACAGGGTAACGGTGACCTCAGATTCCGCTGTTGCGGGCTGGAACATACCCAGTGCGAGCAGCATAACCAGGACCAGGGCAAGTGACTTTTTCATTTACGAGCCTCCTTACATATAATGGTTTTGGTGTAAACAGTGTACAATCAGTCCTGTAATTTGTCAATATTATTATGCTCGGATATTTGATTAAACCTTACAAGGCAAACGATTGCATTTTTATAGAACACTCAGCAGATCAAGAACCACTTTATTGCCTTCATCGCTTTATGTTTATCCATTGAGTATTTCATATTTTAGCTGCTCGCACTCATCTATGACTGTCATAATAACTTCCTTATTCGATGTTGGTAACCTATATAGACGCCAAAGCTTCTCAAATGTACCTGAATGATCCGGTATGTACTTTTTGAGGTTAATATATATTTTCTCAATGGTCCTTTCAATGAAGCCGTGTTCTAGAACAACTCTTCTCTGAAAGCATTTCATTACATCTTTTCCTGTTAAACGTGAATACTTGGCGATTTCTGTGTCAGACATATTTATCGACATGAGTTTATTCCTATAATTGTGGAGAACGAAATCAATATTTGGGTTCCATAAATCTGCCAGTTCTGTATTCATTATAGAATACTCTGATACAGTATACTTATCCTCACCATATAGATTTATTGAGTCCGTTTTTATAATTAACTCAAGATCAAAATAATTCTTTATAATATCTTCCCTTATACATTGAACATCTATTTTTGAAACAATTGTGTTTGCTTCGGATAAATCTAAGAGTATATTTTCTAGTAGCAATTTTGACTCTTGTGAGATATCGAATTTTGTAATAGCCATAAAATCAATATCAGACAATTCACGAATTGCACAACCTCGAGGAACAGAACCAAGTAGCCGAATCTCAAGAAGATTATCTTCAAGTATCTTTATTAACATATTAACGACAACTGAAATGAGTGGCATATATGCTTGATCCACATGATCAATTGATGACTGATTTTTAAGAACGATCAACATCATCAAAGCACCACCAATGCTATAATATGTCTGTATCACACTTGAGGTAAGATAGCTTCTCGATTTCCCCCATGCGATTGATAACATCGACTACAAAGCATTAAGTAAACCAGGTAATGTGATCCACATTTCCGCCATGGTCACAAGTTGCAGCGGTGGTATTATATTTATTGGATACATTAAAATGATCTTTACAAATTCATTATTAAAGTCACCATCAGTACAAATATGCCGATGCATCCTACTGCATAGTCGAATACTTCCCAAAGAAGCTTTGATGCACCAACAAACACTGAGCGGTCCTTGCCGTACCAATACCACACACCAAAGGCGCTGCAACACAATCCAATAATCAAAGCTATGTACTTTGAAACTGATTTTTGGACCTCACCGGCGCTATTCCATTGAACCGCTGTGCTTTCGGGCAAAAGACATAAGCCGAGTAT
>JAEYQQ010000152.1 GCA_023409955.1 Bacillota bacterium
CGTCACGCCCATGGACATCGCAGGCCAAATCAGCCAGGATCTGAAAAAGGCTGCCCTCTGCGCCAGAATCAACGGCGAAAAAATCGTCGAGCTCTGGCGGCCCATTGAAGAAGACTGCTCCCTTGAAATATTGACTTTTGAAGACGAGGCTGGCCGCCGTACCCTGCGCCATACCGCCTCCCATGTGCTGGCCCAGGCAGTAAAAGCCCTCTTCCCCAAGGCCAAGCTGGCCATCGGCCCCGCCATCGACAGCGGCTTCTACTACGACTTTGATGTTGAGGAAGCCTTCTCCCCCGAAAACCTGAAGGAAATCGAAAAAGAAATGGGCCGGATCATCAAAAAGAATGACCGGCTGGAACGCTTTGAGTTGCCTAGGGCGGAAGCCATCGCCTTGATGGAAAGCCGCAACGAAACGTATAAAGTGGAACTCATTAACGACCTGCCGGAGGATGCAGTCATCTCCTTCTACAAGCAAGGAGATTTTGTAGACCTGTGCGCAGGCCCCCACCTCCCCTCCACCGGTAAGGTCAAGGCCTTCAAACTCACCCAGGTGGCCGGTGCTTACTGGCGCGGCAGCGAAAAGAACAAAATGCTCCAAAGGGTCTACGGCACCGCCTTTGATACCAAGGAAGCACTGGAAGCTTACCTTGCCCAGCAGGAGGAAGCCCGCAAGCGCGACCACAACAAACTGGGCCGTGAGCTGGAATACTTCACCACTGTCGACTATATCGGCCAAGGCCTGCCCATCATGCTGCCCAAGGGCACCAGGGTCCTTCAGCTTCTGCAGCGCTTTGTGGAGGATGAGGAGCAGCGCCGGGGTTATCAGTTGACCAAAACACCGCTGATGGCCAAGCGGGACCTGTACAAGGTATCCGGCCACTGGGATCATTACCGTGACGGTATGTTTATCATGGGCGACCCTGAATCTGACGGCGAAGTTTTCGCCCTGCGCCCCATGACCTGCCCCTTCCAGTTCCAGGTGTACCTCAACAGGACCCGTTCCTACCGTGACCTGCCCATGCGCCTTGCTGAAACCAGCACGCTGTTTCGAAATGAATCCTCCGGTGAAATGCATGGCCTCATCCGTGTGCGCCAGTTCACCATCTCCGAAGCGCACCTGGCCTGCACCCCCGATCAGGTGGAGGATGAGTTCAAGGGCTGCCTGGATTTGGCCCGCTATATGCTGGAGTCCTTGGGTTTGGATTCCGATGTCAGCTACCGTTTCAGCAAATGGGACCCCAACAACAAAGAAAAGTATATCGGCGATCCCAAATCCTGGGAGGAAACTCAAGACTTCATGCGTAGGATCCTGGACCATATCGGCATCAACTATGTGGAAGCCGAGGGGGAAGCCGCATTCTATGGTCCCAAACTGGACATTCAGATCAAGAACGTATGGGGCAAGGAAGATACCATGATCACCATCCAGGTGGATTTCCAGCTGGCAGAGCGCTTCGGCATGGAATACACCGACAAGGACGGTTTGAAAAAGCATCCCATCGTCATCCACCGCACCTCCATCGGCTGCTACGAGCGCACCCTGGCACTGCTGATTGAAAAGTACGCCGGTGCCATGCCCCTTTGGCTGAGCCCCACCCAGGTGAAGGTTCTGACCATCACCGAGCGGGCTGATGATTGGGCAGATGAGATTGCTAAAACGCTATCTCAGGCAGGCTTGCGTGTGGAAACCGACAAACGTAATGAGAAAATCGGCTTCAAGGTACGGGAAGCACAAATGGAAAAAACCCCTTATATGCTGGTGCTGGGCGATCAGGAAGTGGAAACAAAGACCGTCACCGTCCGTGACCGCAAAGGCGCCAATCTGGGGGCCATGGCCCTTGATGAAATATTGCAAAAACTGTTGGTGGATGTTGCCACCAAAAAGCTGGACGTTTAATACATCCACTAACAAAGTATCAAAAAGGAGAGCGGGTGAGCCCCTCTCCTTTTTGGTTAACACACGATTAAAGCACAGTATACACACCGTTTAGGCCGAATTCCTTATAAGCATCACACATACGGTTGTAGTATATCCATAACAGGCATCCTGATCCTTAACTCCATTATGTAAACGATTGCAGGATGCTTCATGCCTTAATTCATATTTGCTTTTCTCTTTATAAGCTTGAACCTGGTGTTGATATGCCTGTTTTTTAACACGCCTGCATCCGGCTGTTATGAGGCCAGACAAACGATGGCTGTAGGTTTAAACGCCAAGGAAACTTCACTGGTTTATACTATTTAAAAACTTGTTGTACCATTGCAACTGCAAAAGTCTTTCAACAAGAAATTGATGCTTGACCTTGTACACCATTCATTTTACCGGTAGAAATATACTGAATAAAAACAAAAATGGATTGATATATTGTAACAACATGTGTATAATGTAATGAATCTATGACCGAGTGCATATGTCATGGAAAAACAATAAGGAGTGGTCAAATGAAAAAGATCATCGCATGGTTGATGACCGCCACTATGCTCCTTGGTATGGGCGTAGTAGCACAGGCCGAGGCAGCCCCCACCTATACGTACACAACGTATTTTCAGGCTTCCCCCCTCAACTGGAATCCCCACGCCTGGCAAATGAGCAATGAAGATGACCTGATGACCTATATCGAGGCTCCCCTGGTAGACCTTACCATTGGCGAGGACGGCTCTACCTTTGCCTGGACATATGAACTGGCAACAGCCGTAACCGATATCACCGCCGATTTTGCCGACAAAGAAAAGTGGGGCATTCCTGCCGATGCTACCGAGCGCCGCGTTTTCCAGGTAGACCTGCGCGAAGGCGCTGTGTGGGCTGACGGCACCCCCATCAATGCCGACACCTATGTTTACTCCATGAAAGCTCTTCTCGATCCTGCGATGAAGAACTACCGCTCCAATAACTATATCACCGGCGAAGCCGCTTTGAAAAACGCCGGCGGCTATTTCAACAACGACAAGGTTGGCCAGAACATCTATGCCCCCGTGTACAACGGCACAGGCTATGAAGAAGTGGCCGACGCTGACATGCTGTTCAACGTAGCCGAGTCCGTTGGCTTCTTTGGCGCTCCCATGGGAGATTACTATACCGAAGCATATATGGCCAATTTCAAAGATGCTGACGGCAATGACTTGTATGCCAAGTACAAGGATCAGGAAGGCTACCTGCCCCTCACCGAGGAGCTGAAAAAAGACCTTCTGACCATCGCTGCCAACTTCGGCGATGCCCGTGAAGAAGCTTACAAAGAGTTCTGCTTCTATGTTTCCGGCCAGTACGAAGAAGTGGCCTGGGAAGACGTTGGTCTTGTGAAGACCGGCGACTATCAGTTCCTGTATATCTCCGAAACTTCCGTTTCCCTGTTCAACGTCTTGACCTCCTTCACCAGCAACTGGATCGTGTATGAGCCCCTGTACGAAGCTGGCAAAAAGGTCGAAGAAGGTTTGGTTGCCACCGACTACGCTACCAGCGTCGAAACCTACATGTCCTCCGGTCCTTACAAGCTTGTCAGCTTTGAAAAAGATAAGCAGATCGTTCTGGAGCGCAATGAAAACTGGTTTGGCTACAGCTCGCCCTCTCACGAAGGCCAGTACATGGCTACCGGTGTCAAAATCGAAATCATTTCCGAACACAACACCGCCCTGCAGCTGTTCAACCAGGGCAAGCTGGACATCGTGGAACTGACCAGTGAAGATCTGGCGGTATACCGTATGTCCGACTACCTGCGCAAGACCGACGAAACCTACACCTTCCGCTGGATCTTTGCCACCAGCCTGGAAAGCCTCAAGGCTTTGGAAGACGAAGCCAATGACGGCGGCAACAAGCGCGTTCTGTCTTACGACGATTTCCGCAAGGCCATCTCCCTGAGCATGGACCGTTCTACCTTTGTTGCTCAGGCCAGTGCAGGCTTCAAGCCCGCTTACTACCTGCTCAACTACCTCTACTACACCGACATCGAAAACGATCCGAACTCCCAGTACCGCAAGACCAAGGAAGCCAAGGAAGCCGTTTTGAATCTCTACGGCATCACCTACGGCGAAGGCACCCCCTATGCCACCATCGATGATGCTTTCAACGCTGTTACCGGTTACGACGTGGAAGAAGCCCGTGCTTTGTTCCAGAGCGTATACGAGCAAGCCATCGCTGATGGCAACTACACCGATGGCCAGCCTGTCAACATCACAGCTATGGTTTCCGCAGCCGCTGCTGCCACTGCTGATGATATCAAACAACAGGATCTGCTCAACCAGTTTGTAGCAGAAGCCACCAAGGGCACCGGCTTTGAAGGCAAGATCACCTTCACCTTCCAGACTGGCTCCTCAACTCGCTATGACGACGTTGCCGGCGGCAAGGTCGAAATGATCCGCGGTGCATGGGGCGGCGCTGCCTTCTATCCCTTCAGCACCATCCGCGTCTATGCCGACAGCGCTTACATGGGCGGCTTGGCCAAGATCCATGAGAGCAACGGCTGGGATCCCACCAAGGAATTGGTTTCTGTGACCTATGACTTTGACAAGAACGGCGAAGCTGAGACTGTCGAAAAGTCCTTTGAAGCATGGGCCCAGACCATCAACGGCGACGGCGAGTATGCCGGCGATGAGTTTGTTGATGTCAAACTGGCTGTCCTGTCTCAGGTCGAAACCGGCATCCTGCAGGCCTACCAGTGCATCCCCTGGGGCACCTCCACCGTCTGCGACCTGTATTCTCAGCGGCTTGAGTGGGCTACCTTGGATTTCAACATCATGTACAGCTACGGTGGCGTCCGTCTATTGAAGTTCAACATGTCCGATGCTGAGTGGGCTGATTATGTGGCTTCTCAGGGTGGCATTCTGAGCTATGAATAAGCCCGGACCATCTAAAACCTCTATCTAAAAAATGGCAAGCGCTCGCTCCGAATAGCACTGCTTTCGGAGCGAGCGGATTTTCGTTAATCCATACCAATAGCTTGGACAGCACAACTGGTCTATGGAATGGATGGGTACAGCAGCAATTGGATCGGCACATCGCCTGCATCCAGCCATTTTCAGATAGTTTCATTTCGTCGGCCAAATACAATAAGTTGGGAATGTAGCCGTATGTACATGTTCAAGTATATTCTAAAAAGAATTGCACTCGGTTTTTTAACATTTTTCATCATCATGGTCATCGTTTTTTCGCTGATCAAAATGCTCCAGCCCGAAGTACCCATGATGGGTCTGCAAGCCCAGTTGGAAGCAGCCAGGCGCGAAGCCCTTGGCTATAACAAGCCGATTATGGTGCAGTTCGGAATCTATCTAAAAAACGTCGTGACTCAGTGGGACTGGGGTACCTCCTGGAAAATCGACTATATGTCTTCTGTGAGTAAAGTATTGGCAAGCCGCTTGCCCCCAACCGTCATTTTGAATTCTATTGCTTTGCTATTTTCCTTGCCCATAGGCATCGTGCTCGGTATTGTTGCTGCCCTTAAGAAAAACCGCTGGCAGGATCATCTAATATCCATCCTGGTGATGGTCTTTATTTCCGTTCCCAGCTATGTATATGCATACCTGGTGCAATACACTTTGGGCTTTCGGCTGGGTTGGTTTCCGGTGGTCATATCCTCCTTATATGACGCAGGCGGCACCTGGACGTCCCAAAAAATGCTGGTATCCATGGTGCTTCCCATCCTGGCCCTCTCCTTCGCCAACATTGCCCAGCTGGCCCGCTTTGTCCGCGCAGAGCTGACCGAAGCGCTGACCAGCGATTACATGCTGCTGGCACGTACCAAAGGCTTAACAAAGCGTCAGGCAACTGTGCGTCATGCGCTGAAAAATAGCATGGTTCCCATATTGCCAACCATTATCGGTATGATTGTCGGCGTATTAGGTGGTTCTATGATTATTGAATCCATATTTGCCATCAATGGGATTGGCAAATTGTATATACAATCCATGACTCAGCTGGATTATGATGTCTTTGTTGCAACAGCCATGTTCTATACAGCCATCACGCTGTCATCCATGATTGTGATCGACTTAAGCTACGGGTTCCTGGATCCCCGGGTTAGAATGGGGGCGAAGTAAAATGAACAACATATTTGATAAGAATTATCCTGCCATTCCCAAAGAAAAGCTTCAGTTTGCCCAAATAGACAAAAAGCTTCATGACGAGAAATTTGCCGTGAAACCGATTGGCTATTTTAAGGATGCCTGGCTGCGCTTCAAAAAGAACAAAAGCTCACTGGCTGCAACCATTATCATCTTTTTGATTACGGTTTTTGCCATCATCGTTCCTTTTATCAGCCCCTATACCATTTCGGATGCCGACGGCGTCTATGCCAGGATGCGGCCTAAGAGTGAATTGCTTTCTTCCATCGGTATCATGGATGGTACATACAAAAAGGTGCTAAACGACAAGTTCTACATTTACCTCCATGGCATCGGCATGGGTATTGCTGACACCGATGGCTCCGGCAGCACTTGGCAGCAGGGCAATGACGCCACAATGAACCCCATCCGTTCAGAAGAGGAAGTGTACAAATCTGCCGGCAAAGAGTACCGCAATGCCATGGTGGACAGTTATTATGAAGTAGGCTTCAAATACCTGAATGTTACCAGGAGTGATCTTGATAAGATCTTGGCATGGGAAAAAGAGTCTGGTGTCCAGGTTGTATACCCGATGGTGGATATTTTCAGCGAATGGTGTGATCCCTACAATCAGGGCGACGCCAATTACTGGTACCGCCATTTGCCCAACGGTACCGCTCTGGATGGAGATGGCAAAAGGCTGACCCTGGATAAAGTCATGGAGAAAGGCCTTACCGATAACTATCTGCGTGATGCCCAGGGCAATGTATTGAACTACATGCAAAGAGACAAGAACATGCTCATGATACGTGTTCTGTATTACAACTACTATCAATACCTACATGGCAGTGAACCATTGCATTTGTTTGGCACCGATGCGCAAGGGTATGACATCCTTGTTCGTTTGGCCCATGGTGTACGTTTGTCATTGATTTTGTCCTTATCTGTCTCTTTCCTTAACCTGCTCATCGGCACCATCTATGGCGCTTTGGAAGGCTTCTACGGCGGCCTTTTGGATCTGATCATGGAAAGGGTTAGCGATGTGCTCAACGGCGTTCCGTTTATCGTCGTCGCTACACTGTTTAAATTGCACCTGGTTAACACTGGGAAAGTTAGCCCCTTTGTCGGTATATTGTTTGCCTTTGTCACAACCGGCTGGCTGGGCATCGCCTACCGCGTCAGAACCCAGTTCTACCGCTATAAAAACCAGGAATACGTTCTGGCAGCACGTACCCTTGGCGCCAAAGACAAAAGGCTGATGTTCAAGCACATCTTCCCAAATACCCTTGGCACCATCATCACCACCTCTGTGCTGGTGATTCCGCAAACCATCGTTACGGAATCGGTTGTGTCCTACCTGGGCATTATCAGCTTCAATACATCCACTGCCATTTCCTTGGGTACCATGCTTGCAAGCGGCCAAGGATACCTGGCCTCCGATCCCCACATCATTCTCTTCCCCGCTCTGGTCATCTCGCTGCTGATGATCTCCTTCAACCTCTTTGGCAACGGTCTGCGAGATGCCTTTAACCCCACGCTGAGAGGAGCTGAAGAATGATGAGCCGTATTTTGGATGTAAAGAACCTTCGTATCTCTTTCCGCACAAACAACGGAACCGTCAAGGCTGTACGGGACATCAGCTTCGAACTGGATAAGGGTGAAACCCTTGCGATTGTAGGCGAATCCGGATCCGGAAAATCCGTTACCGCAAGGGCGGTGATGGGCATACTTGCCCCTAATGCCATCGTAGACAACGGCGAAATCATATATGACGGCAAGGACCTATTGAAGCTTCCGGAGCAAGACTTCCATATGCTTCGCGGTGACAAGCTGTCCATGGTGTTCCAGGATCCCCTGTCCAGCTTAAACCCCATTGTGCGTATCGGCAAGCAGCTGACAGAAGCCATGCTGCTCAACAACAAGGAACGCAGGCACAATGCCGGCATCATCCTGCGCAAAACCCTCTCACTTCTGGAACAGAATATCAGCCTGGCCCTGGGCGGC
Organism: Bacillota bacterium; assembly: GCA_023409955.1. Lineage (GTDB taxonomy): Bacteria > Bacillota > Clostridia > Christensenellales > Aristaeellaceae > JAEWAH01. Next base: position 8,035 of record JAEYQQ010000152.1, read on the forward strand.
TCTGCCGATATGAAAAAGGTCGCCTCAAGTAAGATTTTTGCATTCCGTGAAATTGTCAATGCAGGAATTGCCGCAGAAAGTGCTTATGATACCGTATACGACTTCGCAGATGAAGCCAATGGCAGCATTGAGTCACTTCTGATTAGCATGATCCAAGGTGACAGGAATGAGAATGCCAAAGAGGCCAGCCGTATCATCAAATTATGCGGCCAGTGCTACCATTTCCTCTTCCTTCCCATGGATAAAAGTGAGCTTCCTGCTATTTTGGCTAAAGCAGAGCAAGAGGTTACTGTATATGCACAAAGCGGCAACGGAGAAACTCTCAAAGGACTTCTCACCAAAGCACAGGGTATTTTGAAGGCGGCTTTGTCCAATACAAAGCCCAACTTCTTCTGTCTTGGCTACTATATGAAAAAAAGCGGTAAGCCCATCGATGCCTCCGATATCAGTGCCCTAAACGCAGCAGCGCGCGCTTATCTGGACGAGCATTTCATGCTAGACTTCCTTCAGGATGTAAGCCGCGGCATTCAATATTCCCATGAGAATGCCCTGGAAAAGAAACGCGCAACCCTAGATAGCCTTAAAAGGGCATTGACGCTGATGGAGTCTGGCGAGTATGATGAAAAGCATATCCGCAAAACAGCATCCAAGCTTTACAAGCAAGTAGACCTTTGCATTGACCGGCTGGATATTCGCAAGGATAATGTGGAGCACACATTTGCCTCCAGCCTTCATGCCGCCATCAACAAATATTATGACGGCATCAAGAAAAATCCCCTGGAACTTCGCCGGGAGGCCAAAGAAAATGCCAAATATCGCCGCTTGATTGCCGCCGGGAAAGACGCTTCCAAGGTCATGCCCGCCATCCTGACAGATTTGGAGGCGGCAAAAGCCAGCATGCAAAAGGCAGTGAGGGATGTTATCACTTCCTACACCGCCAAAATTGCGGCAGAATCCAGCATCGATTTTAACACCCTAGCTGTTGAAATGATTGATTATTTGAAACTGCAGGCATCTCATTGCGCTGACAAGCTCACCAAGCAAGGCGCAAAGCACAAAGCACTGCAGCTGATGAGCGAGGTCGGCATCAGCGAACCCCGCAAACGCTACAAACAATTCCCCTTCCAGTTTTCAGGCGGTATGCGCCAGCGTATCGTTATCGCCATCGCCCTTTCCGCAAATCCAGATATCCTGATCTGCGATGAGCCCACCACTGCGCTGGACGTAACCATTCAGTCTCAGATTCTGGAGCTTATCAACCAGTTGAAGCGGGATCGCGGCCTTTCCATTATCTTCATCACCCATGACCTGGGTGTTGTAGCCAATATGGCGGACCGCATTGCTGTAATGTACGCCGGCAAAGTTGTGGAATATGGCAAAGCCGATGACATCTTCAATGACCCTTCCCACCCCTATACCTGGGCGCTGCTATCCTCTATGCCTGACCTGGATACCACAGAGAGGCTGTTTGCGATACCAGGTACACCACCCAACATGATTTTCCCGCCCAAAGGTGATGCGTTTGCTGCACGCAACCAGCATGCGTTGCAAATTGATTATGAACAGGAACCGCCCTTCTTCAAGGTCAGCGACACGCATTATGCTGCCACCTGGCTTTTGCATCCGGATGCGCCCAAGGTAAAGCCACCAGCCATTGTGACAGAGCGGATCGAAAGAATGAAGAGGCTGGAGGAAGAACACAATGCGCAATGACCAAGAGATTTTGTTGAAAGTTCAAAATCTGAAGCAGTATTTTAAACTGGGCAGAAGCATGCTCAAAGCTGTGGATGATGTTAGCTTTGAAATCAAAAAAGGTGAAGTATTCGGTCTGGTAGGCGAAAGCGGTTGCGGCAAAACCACCATCGGCCGGGCTATTATCAAGCTGTATGAACCTACCGGCGGTAATGTATGGTTTAATGGCCAGCGGATTTCTGCCGGCATTCAAGGCATCCGTCAAGTGGAAAAGGTGGAGCGTCAGAACAGCCGTACATACATACAGCAGCTGACCGCCAAGATGAAAGACGATATCCAGCAGCATCCGGAAAATAAAGCGAGTATCGAGCAGCATACCCAGCAGTTGATATCTGCTGAAAAATCTCGGCTAAGCAGCTACTTAAAAGAACTGCAAGAGCAAGTAGAATCTGCAAAGGCTGATGCGAAAAACAGCAATGCAGCCTACCGCAGCCAGCAGGTTGCCCTGATTGAAAAAGAGCATGCCGAGGCGATTAAAGCCCTTGAAGATGAGCTCTCACACTCCTCAGGCAGCGATGTGGAAAAGGTGCAGGCCAAGATGATTGCAGAAGAGTCAGCCTATCAAAGCCGGCTGGCTGCAGCAGCTAAAGACACCATTATGACTAAAATGCAAATGATCTTCCAGGATCCTGTTGCTTCTATCAACCCCCGCATGACAGTACGAGAGATTATCTCTGAAGGCCTGATCATCCGCGGTATTAAGGATAAGAGCTATATAGACCGCAAGGTATATGAAATGTTGGACCTGGTAGGCCTTGTGCCTGAGCATGCTGATCGTTATCCCCATGAATTCTCCGGTGGCCAGCGCCAGCGTATCGGCATAGCAAGAGCTATTGTCATGGAGCCGGACCTCATCATTGCTGATGAGCCCATATCAGCTCTGGATGTCAGCATTCAGGCTCAGGTAATCAACCTATTAAATGACCTGCGTGACCGTATGGGCCTAACCATCTTGTTCATAGCCCATAACCTGTCTGTTGTTAAGTACTTCAGTGACCGCATTGCTGTGATGTATTTCGGAAAGATTGTTGAGTTGGCAACAGCGGATGAACTCTTTGCCCACCCGTTGCACCCCTACACAAAATCATTGCTGTCTGCCATCCCCTACCCAGACCCGCATTATGAAAAACGGCGTAAAAGAGTATTGTACATTCCGGCAAAGGAGCATGATTACACAGTAAATAAACCTTCCTTACAGGAGATCTCGCCGGGCCATTTTGTTCATTGCAATGATGCAGAGTTCGAGCAATACAAAAAGGAGCTT
>JAEYQQ010000070.1 GCA_023409955.1 Bacillota bacterium
CCCCCTTATGCATGACACGGCTGCCAAATTTGTCATCCTCGCCTGCCAGACAGATGTTTTGCCCAGACCGCAGCGGATAGGTAAACACCGCCTGATCCCCATCTTGGACAACATCCTCCTGCCGCATCACACAATCGCAGCTAAGCGGTACAGGCGCCCCGGTCATGATGCGCACCGCCTGTCCGGGTTTTACCTCATACACATCCGGGCACCCAGCACACAACTCGCCGATGACTTTTAAAGAAACCGGATTTTCTTGGGATGCCATTTGAATATCCTGCGATCGCAGGGTATAGCCATCCAGCGGCGACCGGTTAAAGGGCGGCAGATGCATGGGGGCATCAATATCTTCTGCTAAAATACGGCCCAAGGACTTTGCAAGCGGAAGGATTTCCGTCTTGGCTACAGGCGTTGCATGCTCAAGCAGAAGCGACAAAGCAGATTCCAGGCTCTCCATGTCGTTTCCTCACTTTCCAAAGCCGCAGTTGGGATAGGTGCATTCAGGACAGTTTAAGCATAGCCCTCCATGCCCCAAAGCAGCTATTTCACGCCGTGTAATCTTGATCCCGGCTGCTACCTTTGGCAATACCAAATCAAAAATGGTTCGCTTGGCATACATCACGCAGCCAGGGAGCCCCATGATGGGAATCTCCCCCTGATAATACGCCACCAACATCATGGCGCCGGGCAGCACAGGTGCACCATAAGTGACAATCTCTGCCCCCGTATCACGTATAGCCGCCGGCGTCCTGTCATCAGGGTCAACGCTCATGCCGCCGGTACAAAGCACCATCTGTGCACCCTTTTCAATCAGGCTCAGAATGGCCTGGGTAATACCCTGCTTTTCATCTGATACAATTTCATGCCCTATGACATCTATACCAAACTCAGCAAGCTTGTTTACAATCACAGGGGTGAATGTGTCCTTGATCCTGCCATGGAACACTTCGCTTCCCGTGGTCACAATGCCCGCCTTCCATGGCTTGAACGGCAGCACACGCATGAGTGGACGGCCTTGGGCGGCCAAAATGGCTTGATCCATCTTTTCTTTTGATATAACCAAAGGGATCACCCGTGTACCTGCCAGCTTATCGCCTTTTTTCACCGGAAAGCCGCCATGCCTTGTGGCAATCATCATATCCTCAATGCTGTTGACATGCAAAAGCCGCTCCTCGTCCACCCAAAAAAGGCCGTCGGCAGCAGCAATACATTCAATTTTGCCTTCCTTCACCTCAGAAGGCACGATGTTTTCGCCCTCACAAAGAGAAAACAGGATATGGGCCGCATCATTTTCGTGAAGCATGCCCTCCTGCTTTTCCCATATATACAAATGTTCCTTTCCGATCTTCAACAGTTCGGGAATATCCTGCTCCCGCACCACATGGCCCTTTTTAAAAGCCACGCCTTTTTGCTCATCCTTGACGATAATGGTAATATCATGGCATATGACATGGCCGACGGCATCGACAGTTTTAACCAGTTTCAATATGTTTCCTCCTTGCCTGCCGCAGCAAACATTAAAGATTTTGTTGCATCAACCAAATGCATTCGTAACATAGTTATAACAATGTAATAACCATTTCCTTAATCAGGAAAATATTGAATCATATCTATTATATCATCCAGATATACCAGTGGCAAGAATAATGGCGATTTATTTAACATAGTTTTTTAATGTTCGTCATTCGCTTTACAAATGTATTTTGTATAGGGTATAATTTTAACAATCCCCAAATCCTAGATGGAGGTGACGGGCAACAAGGATGTTCAATTTTGGTTTTGCAGAGCTTATTCTCATTTTGCTCGTTGCTTTTTTGGTGGTTGGGCCCAAGGATCTGCCAAAGGTTGCCAGGGCACTTGCCAGGGCAGTCAAGTATTTGCGGAACCTGTTTCAGGAGTTTAAAGATGAAACAGGCTTGGATGAAACCATCGAAGAGCTCAAAGGTATGGAGTCAGACTTGAAGAATACCTTAAAGGATGCAGACCCAACCAGCGAACTTCGCAGCGCAAAGCAGGAACTGAACAAAGCTGTGATGAAAAGCAAGGAACTGACCCAGGCAAAGCCCAAGAACTGATACGTTAGGAGGAATTTGTATGCGTTTTGGTCCAATGGAAATTATTCTTATTCTGGTACTAGCCTTGGTGGTATTCGGCGGCGGCAAGCTTGCCGGTGTAGGTAAAGCTTTAGGAACCAGCATCCGTGAATTCAAAAAGGAAGTTGGTTCTGATGAAAAAACCGATGGTGAAAATGAGGAGAAAAAAGACAGGAAGCAAGCCTGATTTTCAGCAAGGGCGGCCTGCCTGAACCGATAAAGGATGGTACCATGTCTGAAAGCAAGCAAATCTTGGCTGAGCATTTAAAAGCGCTGCGCAAAGTACTGATCGTCAGTATATGTGCTGTTGTCGCAGCTTTTTTTGTGCTGTTCTACTTCTTTAGTAATACCTTGGTAGGTTATATATTGCTGCCGCTTAAGCAAAGAAGTATAGATATTATTTATACGGCAGTTTCTGAAGCTTTGATGATGCAATTCAAGTCATGCTTGGTGGCAGCAGTGGTCGTAGCAATGCCTGTCATCGTTTGGCAGATTTGGCTGTTTATTCGTCCGGCATTATTTCCTGAGGAAAAAAGAGTTTTCAGTTTACTTTTCTTTGTGGCTGCACTGCTCTTTTTCCTGGGGGTAGTCTTTTCTTACTTTACCGTGTTCCCACTGGCTATTGATTTGTTCATAGAGGCAGGCCAGGATCTAGCGCTGCCCCTATGGTCCATCAATGAGTATTTTAATTTTACGCTATCCTTTGTTTTGCCCTTTGGGCTGATGTTCGAACTGCCGGTAGCCATCTACATGCTGGCCAGGCGCGGAAAAATCACCTACAGACAGATGGCAAAGAATCGCAAGTATATGATTCTGGGCATTGCCGTGGTAGCAGGCTTCTTAACCCCTCCGGATGTTGTCTCGCAGATCATGCTTGGCCTGCCCATGTGGGTTTTGTATGAGATCGGCGCACAAGTTGCAAGGTTGGTCAAGGTAAAGGAAAAAGCAGTCCAGGCATAAGATGCTTCTCAGGGTAAAAGACCATTACTGATGGCCCAATCCCTGATCAGACTTCCTGCTTCGGCTCTATTTTCCGCTGTTATATAAAGCAGCTGGACATCCTTCCTGCCTGCAATTTCATGGTAGAAGGGGTAATCCCCCTTCTGCAAAACACCCAAAATCGGTTTTGCTCCATTTAGGCAGCGGGTCACGGCATCGCGAAAGTCCTTCGCCTCCCGCTCTGCCTTGCCCAACTCATCCATTATTACCAATGAGCAGGGAGCCGATAGGCTCTCCTCTATTATTTTGACACCTATGGTCTCAAATACAGGAACGACGGCCATATGACTCCGCTCCCCTGTACGAATCACCACAGGGCTGTCATTCTCAAAGGGATGCATCTGTCGAAGGCTGTGCATGACATAGCCCTTGCGCTCGCCAAAGACCTCAAAGGGCAGCGTAACAAAGCCTGCCGCTTCTATAGATTCCCCTGTGAGAAAGTTCCTGATAAGCGTTGATTTCCCCACCTGCTTTTCGCCAGTTAAAAAAAGATGCCGCATACGCTTGGCATTCACACTCCCGCCATGTTTTGTCCCATTGTAACATGGGAGGCCGCGAAAAGGAAGGGAGAACCATGGAAGATCATGCCTACCTGATTCCAGTTATCAGCCGAACAAAGAATCACACCCCCGTTACATATCAACATATCCCCTGGCTGGCCGAAAGGCATCCCATCGCAGTCCTGATGTACCAAGATGGGTCAGTGAAAGGCCTCAAAGATATTCGTATGGATCAGCAACCCATGTCTCCCTGCGGTATCATGCTTGACCCGCCTGCACGGTCCGTTACGGATGTTTATACACAAGCCGCCGGTGCTCTGCATGCAGATAAGCGTGTTTTAGTTCTTTATGTGGATGGGCTTGGATACGGCCTTTACCTCCGCTTGAAGCACACCCTTTCTCCCTTCATTCAGAAAAAGCGCATGTCACCCGCTTTATGTGTATATCCCCCGGTTACAAATCCCAATATGGCCTCTATGCTGACAGGGGTTTTACCGCCTGAACACGGCGTCCACTCGCGAAAGGACAAGCGCTTGTTAAAGCCCAGCTTGCTTGCACTGTCTCAATCCCTAAACAAACGAGCGGTGCTTGTGGAAGGCGATATTGCCATATTGCAGACTGAAATCCCCCCCATATTAAACGCGGCACCGCGTAGTGCAGGTGATCAGGCCGTGTATGCCTGCGCACGAAGGCAGCTGTCAAACGGTGCCGACTTAACCATTGCCCATTTTCATGGTTTGGATGATCTGATGCATCAATCTGGCCCAGTTATTCCTCTTATGGAAGAAAAGCTCAGTGAGCTATGCGGCTATTTTCTAAAATTGTGCGAAGGGTTTTCGGGCCGTGTTATTCTATCCAGCGATCACGGCGGGCACACGGAAGGCGCTGCGGGCAGTCACGGTTCATTTACCTGGGAAGATATGCTCGTGCCCTTTGGTGCATGGGACTGGAGCGAGGTGTGATGATGCTTTTAGATCAGCTTGCCCAGCTTCCGCATATACCGCTGTCACTTGGTGTAACCACTGGAAGCGGCGGAAAGAAGGCGGCTTCTTATCTGGGTGTTTCCCTGCTTGCTTATTGCAAATCCCTTGGTGCCATACGCATACAGCAGATTGTAGTGTCCGGGGAGGACGGTTATGCTGCCGCCGTGTTGGGCGAAGAAGCAGGAGATGTATATCTGGCATGGTTAAGCTTCGGCTCAAGCATTACGCTTGTTTTTCCAGCAGACGGGCACCGTCAGCGTTGGGTCAAGAACGTTACAAACATCTCATGGCAAAGCAAAGGAGATGAAACATGAAGGTTTTTACGATTGTTGGTATCCGTTCTTCCGGTAAGACCACCACGGTTACCCAGCTGGTTGAAGAATTTCGCAAGCGGGGCAAGCATGTGGGCACAGTTAAGTCCATCTTTTGCCCTACTTTTTCGATCGACGATGCCAAAAGCAATACATCCCGCCATCGCAAGTCAGGAGCGGAGATAATCTGCGCCAAAGCAAAAGGCGAAACCGCCCTGATCATTCCAAAGGCCATGAACAATACTGAAATTCTTAGCTATTACCGTGATATGGACATAGTGATCCTGGAGGGAGATTATTTGGTGCCACTGCCCCGCTTGGTGGCTGCCCACAGCGAAGATGACGCTGCGCCCCGCATCAACAACCTTACCCTTGCGCTAGTAGGCCGGATCGGAAATACACATAAAGAAGCGCTGGGCTTGCCTGTTTTTAGTCCTTTGGCTGACATAAGCGCCCTGGCAGATTTGATTGAGCTGCAGGTTCCGAATATTGAGCCTGAGGACATTGGGGAAGAACTTCCCCAGGTTCCTGGTGTGACAGGCACTACCTTTTGCCAGTGTGGCTGTAATAAGCACCAGAAAAAATCCATTGAAAACCAACGTGTGACCGCATATGTGGATGGCAAGGAACTCAAGCTGACAAGCCAGCAGATTTCCATGCTGCTGGCCATAGATGCCCAAGCATAGCTATACGCTGTTATCCATGTATAATGTACTTACATATAGTTATTGTAACCAGCTGTATGCCGTAACATATTTATGTGCTGATTCAAAGAAACCTTTGTGAATTGCTTGACTATATGTATGTAGTATGTTAAAATCATATAAAAGCGAAAAGCTGCTCCGAGTCTTTACGACCCTCGCGGCCGGATTGACCGATTGGTATACTGAGCAATTGGTATGCCAGCCATTGTGCGAAGGAGTCCGAAACAATGATCACCCATGTGTTGATCTGTTTGTTTTCGGGCTTTTTGTTGTGTCACTCAATGATAAAGGAGGAAAACGCATGTCTGAGGAGAAAAAGGGCCTGCTAACCCATGAGTACACACGCCGTCAATTTATGAAGCTGACGGCAAAAGGTCTGTCCGGTATCGCACTGTCCAGCAGTTTGTTGTCTCTGATGGGTGTAACCAAGGCACAGGCAGAATCTGGCCAGGTTCAATTGTTGGCGACTCCCACCCACCTGCTGGTGGCAAACCGCGCAAAGTGCACAGGCTGCCAGCGCTGCGAAGTCAACTGCACACTGCAAAATGATGGAGACCTTCATCCTTACATGGGCCGCCTGCATATCCGCGATAATGTCAACTTCGGCGTAAACGGCCCCACAGATGATTTCGACCATGGCGATGGCATCTTTGGTGAATGGGGCATGGCACCTGAAACCTGCAAGCAGTGCGCTGATGCCGCATGCTTGAAAGCCTGTCCGGTGGGCGCCATCGTTGTCAGCGAGTACAACGGAGCACGCGTGGTTGAGAAATCAAAATGCGTCGGTTGCGGCGCCTGTGTGGCTGCCTGCCCCTATGGTATGGCTCGCCTTGACAGGGAAGAAAAGGTTTCCACCAAGTGTGTCAATTGCGGCGCTTGCGTAGCAGGCTGCCCAACCAGCGCTTTGAAGCTGATAGACTGGGAAGACGTTGCCAAAGCAATGTAATTTTGCATGAGAAAGGGGCATTGATCCATGAATGGATGGACCGGAAAACTGCTTCGTGTCAATCTGACCAATGGCACTACCGCTATTGAAGGCAGCTCCAAATATTTTGATTACATCGGCGGTAAAGGCATGGCCAACCGCATCATTTATGACGAAGTTCCAGCAGGCACCGATCCCATTTCGCCTGACAACAAGGTTGTATTGGCTGTAGGTCCCAACACGGGTTCCAGCGCGCCTTGTAGCGGCCGCCTCACCATTTCCACCCTCTCACCGTTCACCAAGTACAATGCTATCGTGGACGGCCATGTGGGCGGCGATACGGCTTTGCAGATCAAATGCGCAGGATTTGATGCAGTTATCATCGAAGGCGCTTCAGCTACCCCCGTTTATGTAAAAATCGAGGATGAGAAAGTCACCATCGAAGACGCTTCTGATCTTTGGGGAAAAACAACCACCGAAACCACCAAAACTTTGGCTGCAAAGCATGGAAAAGGCGTAAATGTTCTTTCCATCGGCCCTGCCGGTGAAAACCTCCTCAACCTTTCCTGCGTAATTACCGGTGTTGCTCACTGCGCCGGTGGTGGTCTAGGCAAAATCCTGGGCAGCAAAAAGCTCAAGGCCCTGTGCATTTATGGCACCGGCGCCACCAAGGTAGCAGATCCTCAGAAGATTAAAGAGCTGAATAATTATGTCATGAACGACTTGATCGGCTCCAACAACAACCACGTTGTGCCTACCGTAGCACAATCCTGGTCTGAGTATGAGAACAGCTCCACCCGTTGGACCGGAAGACCCGGCCTTACCTGGGGTGCTGCCGAGGGCGGTCCCGTTGATACTGGCGAATCACCTCCTGGAGATCCGACACTGGTAGGCTTCCGTTGCCAGAAAGCGGTATTTGATCACGGCCCCATTGCAGAAAAATACACCGTGAAGATGACCGGCTGCGCTTTGTGCCCCATCCGCTGCTATGCATCTGTCAAGATGCCCAAGCTGGAAGAGAAATTCGGTGTAAGCGGCACCCATGCCAACACATGCCTTGGCAATGGTCCCTATGCGGGACTGTTGGATACATATCAGGATTTTGAGGACGAGGGCGATGGCAAGGTTTATGCCCGTGTCTACAGTGCCGTTCTGGCCGACGATCTGGGCCTGTGGGACAATTATGGTGAGCTGATTGCAACACTGAAATACTTTATGGCCAACGATTATGCGCTGATGCGTAAGATCATGACCGAAGAGCAGTTCAACGCTATTCCCTGGGATAAGCGCAACACTGGTGATATCAGCTTCATCCGCGACATCCTGGAATTGGTTGTTGATCCTAAACACCCGTTGTCCACACTGGCTCAGGGTGCATATTATGTGGATCAGATGTATCATGACATTTTGGGTGATGACTACCTGCACTCCGCTGCCATGACACTCTGGGGCCCCATTGGCGCAAAGCGTCATCACGGCAACGAGTGTGACGCTCAGGTCGGTATGCTGACCAACATTCTGTATAACCGCGACGGTATGTGCCATACCATCGTCAACATCACGGGATCAGGCCTGCCCTATGATGTGCAGAAATCCATTGTAGAAGAAATCTTCGGCGAAGGCTGCCTGGATAAGCCCAAGGCTTACACTCCCATGAATGAAAGCAAAGCTCGCTTTGCCAAGTTCGGTGTTATTCGCCAGGTACTGCACGATTCCTTTACCCTGTGCAACTGGGTGTGGCCTATGACGTTCTCCCCCCGCAAAGATCGCGGCTACAAGGGCGATTTGAGCGTGGAAGCACAGTACATGGCCGCCATCACAGGCGAAAACTGGACCGAAGAATCTCTTGACTTTGCTGTGGAACGCTGCATTCAGCTGCACCGTGCCATGACAGTCATGCAGGTTGGCAGCACCGACATGCGTAATCTGCATGACGTGATTTCCAACTATGTCTTTGACATGGATCCCGATGTTCAGCCTTTCACCGAGGGCACCGTTAAGCTGGAGCGTGAAGACTGGCAGACAGCCTTAACCATGTTCTACCGTGAATTCGGCTGGGATGAAAAAACAGGTGCTCCCACCCGGGCAACGCTTGAGAAGTTCGGCATGAAGGATGTCGCTGACAACCTGGAAAAGATGGGCTTGTTGCCCTAATCAAAAGTAAGAAGGGGGCAGTCGTTACGGTTGCCCCCTTCCCCTATATCCTTTTTGATGATTATGGCGTACAATTCATACGATAGCAAAGCAGCCGGTTTGCGTTTTAAGAGGACGGATGCCCGCTGCACTGGAGTGATACATATGGAAGATAATGCAACCGTGAATGTACCTGCGAAAGCGCTTGCAGATTATCTGTATCAGCGCACAGCGCAGTCAAAAGTTACTGGCAAAAAAGAACTATTGAAATTCCCTCCTGATGGAATCACAACGGAAGATATGCCCGGTCTGCTATCTGCTATTATAGCAGATGACAAGCCTGCCGAGCTTGAGAAAATAGAAGCTGTCCAAGGTAAAAAGGATGTATATTATTATTATGCGGACATCATGACCCGGCACTATGCCGAGCTGGATGCTTTGCTGGAAGATAAGGATATTCTGGCCACCATTGCAACAGTTGTGCGCTCTGACAGCAAGCTATACCCGCGTCCAACTCAGTATTCCAAACTAATGAATGTGCCATTTCGATTCACCATGGATGAAATACTAGGGGCAGTTGCCAGGATGAAGTTTGAGGAAGACTACCAGGATATTGGCGTTGTGACGGCAACAAACGGAAACAGCGGTCTGTATTCTGAGAAGTATATTTCAAAGCGCTATGCCCAAGCCTTGCTGCAAGGTATAGAAGTTGAAGAGGCAGAAAACCCCTGATTGCTTTCACGTTATATCCATAATCCCTGAAAGCCTTTTGCTTTCAGGGATTTCTATTATCATAAAGTCAGTTGCAGGTCAATGAAGTTGAATTCAAGGTTATTTATACAAGCAATCCCAACTTCCCTGATGTAATCAAAACCTTATACCTTCCATCCCCACTTTGGTTACTTGATCCTTCCTCTCAGCCACATGTTTACACATATGCAGATAACAGCGCGCCGTTGCCAAGGCATCAGCCAAAGCTCGGTGAGCTTCCACCTGCTCTATGCAAAATGCACTTACCAATGTAGAAAGTCGATGGTTTGGCAAATCACGAAAGTATGCTCTGCCAAGCCGCATGGTATCAACAAAATCGTTTGTAAAAGCGCATTGCATCACAGTTTGGCAGGCGGCTCGCATAAAACCAATATCAAAATTCACATTATGGCCGACAATTATATCATCTCCAATAAACGCAAGGGCTTTGGGAAGTATTTCTTCCATGCTAGGTGCATCAATGAGCATTTTGTTGGTTATACCCGTCAAAGATGCTATGCGGGATGATATAAGCCGCCCTGGTTGTATTAGCGATGAATATTGCTCTCTGACTTTCCCCTGTCTCACTCTGACCAAGCCAATCTCGATGATTTTGTCTGTTTGCGGGCTTAGACCAGTTGTTTCCACATCCAGTGCCACAAAATTATCTATAGAAACGAGCAAGCTTTTGCCCTTCCTATTGTCTCCTAAGCCTGCTGCACTCACTTGCATTCCCCTTTTCTTCAAACGCCATATTGTTAGTATACTGCAAAAACATCAGCAGATCAAAGGATAGCATGTAAACTGTTAGCCCACAGTACACTTGAAAAAAATCCGTCGCCTTGTCATGATAACCATGACCAGACGACGGATGGATCAATATTACTCTAACTTAAGCATCAGGCACCCTTTATAGACTTCATCACCGCAAGCGCCCGGTCCGGATAATTGGTAATGATGCGGTCTGCCCCAGCTGCTATCACCATTGCCAAATCCTTCTCATTATTTACGGTCCAAGGATTAACCTCTATGCCCAGCGCATGGGCAGATGAGCATTCGTCAGGAATCTGCAACTCATGGAAACGGGGATGCAGTGCATCCATCTTCAGGGATTTGGCATACTCCCATGGTCTTACCATGGTGCAATCATATAATAGACCGCACTTGATGGTAGGATCAATCTCTTTTACCTTCAGCAAGCTGTAGTGGTTAAAGGATGAATAAAGCACTTTATCAGTCATACCAACAGCAGCAGCCAGTTCAATACATTTCTTTTCCATTCCAGGATAAAAGAAAACGCTATTCTTTAGCTCAACGTTCACATTCAAGCCGTAAGGCTTGAGCAGCTCGAACACTTCCCGGAGTGTGGGCATACGGGCATCCTTATATTCCGGATGCGGCTTATTGAAAAGATACTGCTTCAGTTCTGCCACAGTCATGTCACGAATATAGCCTGAGCCGTTGGATACACGATCGATGGTCTCATCATGAGCAACAACCACTTCGCCATCTTTAGAAAGGTGTACATCCAGCTCAACTCCTGCAGCTCCTTGTTTTGCTGCAAGCTCAAAAGCCTCCAAAGTGTTTTCCGGCGCATACCCGCATGCGCCCCGATGTCCATAGATTACCTGCGGCATAATGAAAGCCCCTTCCATATTATATCTTGATAAATCTCCCTTACCGGGAGATATAACCACGAAACCAGTCCCTTTTCAAACATTTTTCTTACCATTCAGCAATGATGCCATCAGCATCACGCCAGATGGGATTATGCCAGTTGTGCCCAACCCGTGACATATTGCGAACATATTCTTCATCTACCTCAATGCCCAAACCAGGCCCCGTTATCAAAGACGCATGGCCCTCTTTGTAATGGAAAACCTCAGGGTTTTTGAGATAGTTCAATAGGTCATACCCTTTATTGTAGTGAATGTTGGCGCTTTGCTCTTGAATAAAGGCATTAGGCGTGCAAAAATCCACCTGAAGGCATACCGCCAGCGCAATGGATACATCAAAGGCTTCGGCCATAGCTGCAATCTTTCGCGCTTCTAAAATACCGCCGCAATGGCTAACATCAGGCTGCAGTATATCTACCCCGCCACGCATGAGCATGCGCTTGAAGCCCCACCGGGTAAAATTCCGCTCCCCTGTGGCGATTGGGATATGGCAGGCTCTGGCTAATTCCAGAAACTCGTCTTCATTTTCGGTAAGCACTGGCTCCTCAACAAACAAAAGATTGAAAGGTTCCAGCTTATGCATTAGCACCTTGGCCATGGTTTTGTGAACACGGCCGTGAAAATCAATAGCAATGCCCAGCTTGTCCCCTACCGCCTCCCGGATGGCCGCAATCCGAGCAAGGGTTTCATCCAGCTTCGCGTGAGTGTCAATCCACTTCATTTCATCCGTGCCGTTCATTTTGATGGTACGATATCCCTGGGCCATAGCTTCCAGTGCCGCTTCCGCTGTATCCCTAGGGTGGTCGCCACCGATCCAGCGGTATACCTCAATGCGGTTTCTTACCTTGCCGCCCAGGAATTCATATACTGGCATATTATGAAATTTGCCTTTGATATCCCACATGGCCTGTTCTATGCCGGATATCGCACTGGATAGTATGGGACCACCCCGATAAAATCCGGTACGATACAGCATTTGAAATGTGTCTTCGATTTCGCCTGCATTTTTACCAATAAGGTGCTCGCTCATTTCTTTGACACATGCTGCAACTGTGGCTGCACGGCCTTCCACAATGGGTTCACCCCACCCTGTAATACCGGATTCCGTAGTCATTTTTAAAAAAAGCCATCGCGGTGGTACCTGAAACAGCTCAATGGATCGAATTTTCATGCTTCCACCCCCCAGTATCACAATGAGTGCGCACCATCCAGCATGCACCATTGGTTGCTGATAAAAGCGAACCCTTACCAAAACTTGATAAGAAGCAGTATTGTTACGAGTGTAGCACAGGGCAGAGAGATATTCAATCTGCTTACTTCATTTTCTGCAGGTTTATATGTTATAACCCATAATTGCATATAAACTGCCCAATTCTCATCAACATAAAACCAAAATAATACAAGTGAAAGCATTGATGCATTTTGTATATCGTGGTAGAATTATGCAATCAGAATAGAAAATAACGAGGTGTACCTTATATGAAGATTCGTATATTTTGCATTCTTCTAGCGGTGACATGCTTCTCGTTCGCCTCAACGCCTGCCTATGCAGCAGAAATCGCCTCTCGATCATATGACGATGGCAGTTCCTATACCGGTTGGTATGTGCAAGGCGTTCCCCAAGGACATGGTATCTATTCGTATGCCAATGGAGACCTGTATTATGGTGAGTTATATGGCGGCTCACGACATGGCTTTGGCGTTTACCTGTTTGCTGGCGGCGGGATGATGGCCGGCTTCTGGCAGGCCGATATGCTAAACGGTATAGGTATGACACTAACAAAGGATCAAAACCGCTTTGAAGGCTATTTTCAAAGCAATGTTCCCCATGGTCAAGGCTTTCACATTTCCCCCGACGGCGTTATGACTACCGGCGAATGGACAAATGGCACCTTGGCAAATGTAGCCTCCACCATACCCAATTGCCGGAAAGCCGCTTTCACTGCTGAAAGCTACAGCAATGGCGATATGTATCTAGGTGAAGTCATCGACGGTAAGCAAGAGGGTTATGGTGTATATTGCTTTGCCGACGGAAGCAGCTATACCGGGCAGTTTCATGAAGGAAACTTCACAGGGTACGGCGTCTATCTGAACGCCCAAACAGGTGGTTATATGAAAGGTAACTATATCAACGGTCAATCCGATGGTTATATGACCTCCTATTATTTGGACGGCACTTCATACAATTCATATGAAGGTTCCAATGAATCTCCAAATCCTTCCTCTTCGACTGGATCAAGGGGAAATATATGCCAAACCTGCAGCGGTATGGGTTGGTGTCCCATCTGCCGGTCCGGGAACGGCACCTATAGCAATTATGGTTTTTCCAGCATATGCAGCGCCTGTGACGGCTCAGGAAAATGCTATACATGCAACGGAGAGCGGCTGGTACAGTAATCGCTTACGTATTCCCATTATTGATATAATGGAGTTAGCATATGGGACTTACCCAATGCCTGAATACGAATTCAAGCATTCTTATGGAAGGCGCTTTGGGCGAACGTCTGAAAAGAGAGTTCCATTTGTCTTTTGATGATCACATTGCCATGGCTGGTCTGGTGTATGACGCAAATGGACAAAATGCGCTGGAAGCGATATGGCAGCAATACATTAATATTACCAGACTGTATCATCTCCCCTTTCTCGCAACTACACCTACACGAAGAGCAAACAAAGAGCGGATATCATTGGCCGGCAAAGACTCTGCCGTGATACAAGACAACATTCGTTTTCTGAAAAGTTTGCAAGAGCGTAGCGGCATCGAAATGTATGCAGGTTGCCTGATGGGCTGCTATGGTGATGCCTATACTGGCAAAGGAGCTTTGCCTAGGATAGAAGCCAAAGCATTTCACCTATGGCAGGCATCTCTTGCCAAAGAAGCAGGAGCAGACTTTTTATACGCCGGCATTATGCCAACCCTTCCCGAGGCCATAGGTATGGCGGAAGCAATGGCTGATACAGAGCTTCCCTATATTATTAGTTTTACCATTATGATGGACGGTTGCTTGATAGATGGAACAACCATCCATCAGGCTATAGAAACACTTGACAAGGAAGTTCCTATGCCCCCGCTTTGTTATATGGCCAACTGTGTACACCCAACCATTTTGTACAAGGCACTGGCCCAACCATTTAACCAAACCGAGCTTGTACACAGCAGGTTTTTGGGGATACAAGCAAACACATCCCCCTTACCCTACTGTGAGCTGGAAGAGGCGAAGGACTTAAAATGCTCGGAGCCAAAGGCTTTTGCCGATGAAATGCTTCGGGTAAAAAGGGATATGCATCTGATCATCATGGGTGGCTGCTTCGGCACGGATCACCGCCATATGCAAGCCATGGCAAAATGCTTTTTGTAAACATCAAACAACAATCACCTATATAAAAAGCCCCGCTAAGGGAGCTTTTTGTATGTCTTCTTGTCGCTATTCTACTCTACCCTTGCGGATACAGCAACATCAATATTGCCGCGGGTTGCATTGGAATAGGGGCATATTTTATGCGCCTGAACAACCAATTCCTCAGCATCTGCTTGCGTAATCCCTTTAAAGACAGCTTCGATGCCAACAGCCAACTTAAAGCCGCCTTCATCATTTTTCCCAATTCCAACCTTCACATGAATATCAGGTGCGGCAATAACCAAGCGCTTTAGCTTTACAAAATGCTCAACTGCACTGCCAAAACATGCGGCATACCCAGCAGCAAACAGCTGCTCAGGGTTAAAACCATATCCTTTTTTGCCCCCAAGCGCCGGCGGCATCGCCATTTCAAAATGGATAGGTGTGTTTTCCATATATACCTGTCCATCGCGCCCCCCTACGGAAACTGCTGATGCTTCATATAGTGCTTTCATTACCTCAACTCCTTTCTGATTTCATTATTTGCTTATTTATGAAAAAAATCACACATGAATGCAACCTTTTTTATCCATTATGCTTCTAATGAATGAATCAACGTTGAATTCACAAAAGAACCGGGGGCATCCCATGGACAAGCAGTTCTTTACAAGTGAGGTCATGTCGGCAGAACGTTCACTTTACCGCATAGCCCGCAGCTATTTACCAACTGATGCCGATGCCGCCGATGCCGTTCAGGAGGCGCTGACCCGTGCTTGGGAGAAGCGTTATACTTTGCATGAGCTTCAATACTTTAAGACATGGCTGACACGTATTGTCATTAATGTATGCAAGGCACATCTCAGAACCCGTGGTCGTGTGGAAACCATGGCAAAAACACCTGAGCCTGCACCCGCCTATTTTGAGTATGATGCATATGCTCATCTGCGCGCCACCCTTAAGGCATTGGATGTAAAATACCGCGTCCCCTTGGTTCTATTCTACTTGGATGGCTATTCTCTCAAAGAGATTTCCAGTTTGCTAGTTCTACCCCAGGGCACAGTCAAGAACCGGCTGCACCGGGCCCGTGAAAGACTTCGACTGCAACTACAGGAGGAGGTGTTCGACGATGAAGATAAATGACCTTGATCATGCATTTGCACCTACACCCAAGGGGTTTTCCACTCGAATCGATACAACCCTCCGCACGTTAAAGGAGGAAGCACCCATGAAAAAGTTTACGTTGCGCACGGCATTTGTTGCTATGCTCTATACCCTGCTCTTTTGCAGCATCGCCT